>JAQBHK010000459.1:0-4001 GCA_032127815.1 Desulfobacterales bacterium | reverse complement strand
TACCAGTCTTGAAGGGACAGGTAAAAACGTGCTTTCCATTCTAATGAAGTGCTCTTCATGTTTTGCAGCATTTTTTTTGCTAATGACTCAAGTTTCACACCCCATACTTTAATGCTGCGCTTTACTCGTAAAGGTTGGATGGTGTTTTTTAAAAGGTAAAATATCTCGACAACTGCGCAAAAAGGTATGTTCTCACAACCCGACCAGGCCAGGCGCAACAGCAGTGTTTGTCGAAGTTTTGCATTCTATTCAGTATGATAGAATGATATTTGATGTCCAGGCGCCGTCAACAAAGCGAAAACGCTTTGTTTATATTTTGCCTTTTAAAAAATATCATCCAACCCTTGGGCGCTAAGGATTTTGATTTAAATCAGGGTGCGAAACTTGAGTTATTTGGTTGTTTTAATAACCAAAAACCCATAGCTGGGTCGCCGGATGAATATATTGATGGCTTCGCCTTCCTTGACGGCGTCGATGGTTTTATTAAGATCGTTAGCCGACTTTATGGTCTGGTGATTGATCTCTTTAATCAAATCGCCGACCCTCAATCCCGCGGTTTCCGCCTTGCTGCCCGAGACCACGCCTGTGACAATTACGCCTTCACCCACTTTAACGTTATATTGTCGCGCCATTTCAGGCATCAATTCCTTCACTTGGATGCCAAGTCTGTCCTGGTCTTCCTTGGGGCTTTGCTGCGCCAAAATTTTTGTATCTTCTCTCTTGGCAATCTTGGCCTTAAATGTTTTGGTTTTGCCGCCTCGCAGCACTTCAATATTAGCCGTCTCGCCCACTCCGATGGTTGCAACCGTTCTGGTGAGATCCCGGGAGGATTCAACCTGATTACCATTGACGGCAACAATTATGTCTCTAAGCTCGATACCGGCCAAATCAGCAGGATCTCCCGGGAAAACTTCCGTAACCAGGACACCTTTTTTTGCTTCTAGACCATAGTACTCGGCGACCTCCGGGCTGAGGTCCTGGATACCCACACCGAGCCAGCCACGGGTTACCTCTCCACTTTGCCGGAGTTGATCAATAACTCCCTTGGCCAGATTAACGGGAATGGCAAACCCGATTCCCTGTCCGCTGGCGATAATGGCCGTATTGATGCCGATAACCTCCCCTTGCATGTTGAGCAGCGGGCCTCCGCTGTTGCCGGGATTAATGGACGCATCGGTCTGGATGAAATCATCATAAGGGCCTGATCCGATAACCCTCCCCTTGGCACTGACTATCCCGGCAGTTACGGTATGGTCCAGGCCAAAGGGGTTTCCTATGGCCATCACCCACTGGCCGACTTTGAGTGCGTCGGAATCTCCGAATTTAAGCTCGGGAAGGTCGTGCCCTGATTTGATCTTGATCAATGCCAAATCCGTATTGGAGTCTCGCCCGATGACTTCAGCTTCATACTCTTTCTCATTTTTGAGGATCACTTCAATTTTGTCTGCGTTTTCAACAACGTGATTGTTCGTTACGATATAGCCGCCTTTGCCGATGATAAATCCTGACCCCAGGCTGCGCTGTTTAAAGTCACGCGGGTGGTTCTCACCAAAGAACTTTTTAAAAAAATCCTGCATGGGGTCGTCCTTGTCCTTGTCAAAGGGGCCCTGGAAATGACGGAACACGCGGCCGCCGCCCTGGATGGTTTTTACCGTCCGGATGTTGACCACTGACGGGCTGGCCATTTCAGCCAGATCGCTGAAACTTTCGGGTGTCTTTGCAAAACTGCCGGCTGCGGCCTCAACCCCTGATGCTGAATATAAACCGGAGATCGCCAGTAATCCGACAGCCAGCAAAATCAATGCTGTAAAGGTCTTTCCACGAGCAGAATGTTTTATCGTTGTCGCTGGTTTCATTGATACGCTCCTTTTCGCCCATAATTTTTGTTTCGATATATAATCGTCCAATAATATAAGCACATAAATTGGTATTGCCAGATCCCCTGTTGCGTTAAAAATTCGCTTTCTGATGATAAGGAGTATTCTGAAAAATACTTTAGGTTATCCAGAACTGCAATCCGCGTGCCACAGTGTGGCCCCATAAAATATCAGCATGTATCCATTTGAATAAATGAAACAATTTTCGAAATATCTATTTTTGATTGCCGAAAACATGTTGCTTTTGGGGCCAGGCAACACCGAAGATGGTTAAAAAATATCCGGCATTTTTCGCTAAATCAACCCATATGGGTAAAAAGTATCCACATGGGTTGATACGATTACCCTAATCGAGCCGAAACTCGATTAGCCGTCTGTGGTCAGCTGGGAGCTTCAAATATAATCTTGCTTCTTATTGCTTAGCAACGGACGACGGACAAAAGACAACGGACATCTCCTTTGAGCGTTTGCGCTCAAAGGAGGTGTTATCTTAACCGTATCTTCACCGCATTGGCATGGGCATCCAGCCCCTCGATTTCCGCCAGGCGGATAATATCCCGGGCTTCTCTTTTGAAAGCTTTTCTGGAATAGTGGATCAGACTTGTCTTTTTGACAAAGTTGTCCACCGAAAGAGCGGAAGAAAATCTGGCCGTACCGGCCGTCGGCAGCACGTGGTTAGGGCCGGCAACATAATCGCCAACAGGCTCCGGTGTATATTCGCCCATAAAAACAGCCCCGGCATTGCGAATCCGGTCTATATAGGCAAAGGGATCTTTGACGTGCAGCTCAAGATGCTCCGGTGCGATCCGGTTTGACAGTTCAAAAGCGGCTTCAAGGTTGGGCACAACCAGGACGGCACCGAATCTTTCAAGCGATTCTGCGGCGGTCTCTCTGCGCGCCAAGTTCTCGAGCTGCTCCTTGACGGCATAAACAACCCCTGCGGCCACTGCCGGGCAATTCGTCACAAGAAGGGCCGATGCCATCGTATCATGTTCGGCCTGGGAAAGCAGGTCCGCGGCAATAAAGGCAGGATTGGCCGTACTGTCGGCAATGACCAGAATCTCGCTGGGACCGGCGATCATATCGATTCCCACCGTACCGGCCACAATCTTTTTAGCAAGGGTAACATAAACGTTGCCGGGTCCGACAATGACATCAACCTTAGGAATCGCTTCGGTACCGTAAGCAAGGGCGGCAATCGCCCAGGCGCTTCCGACCTTGTAAACGGCATCAACCCCGACTTTTTGGGCGGCAGCTAAAAGATGGGGATTGACCGAGCCGTCCTTGGTCGGCGGCGTTACCATGCAAACATGACGCACACCGGCGATTTTGGCCGGGATAACACCCATTAATACCGAAGAGACCAGGGGGGTCTGGCCTCCTTGGCCGCCGGGTACGTACACCCCGGCGCTATCAACGGGTGTCACGATCTGGCCCAAAAGCGTACCGGGTCTTTGAGTATTGATCCAGGAGTTGCTGCGCTGCTGTCGGTGATAGGCTTCGATTTGACCGGCGGCTCGATTCATAGCGCGCTTAAAGGATCGGTCCACACTTTTACCGGCGGCTTTGATTTCCCCGGATGTCACCTTGAGCGACGCGATGGTCAGGCACGGACTGTCAAATTGCCGGGCATATTGAATCAGGGCCTTGTCGCCGTTCTTTTTTACATCTTCCAGAATACGCGTAACGTAGGCGAGATCTTTTTTCTTAACGCCAAGACCGCGATTTACTATGGAAGCGACTCTCTTGTCGGCCGATTTGGAAGGATACTTGTAGATTTTCATAGGGCTAAATTCCATTCATAAAATCGCTGCACGATTTTATATAACGTTCCGCTAAAGCAAAACTTACAAAAATAAATTCCCGACAACGTTCTATTAAGCTTTTTTGCTCAATTGAAGTAATAAATAAAGATTTAAGCCAATAGCAGCCTCTTTGTCAACATAAGCTAAGGATACCAATGAATAAAACTCTGATTGAGCGGAAAACATGCACGAAAAACTGTGCGTCATGCACATGTTTTGTTGCGTTATGCAGGCTTTTTTGATTGTCCAAACCACCACCCTGTTTAGATTCCCGCCTTCAAACCTTCCCGAACGGATCGTCTGAAACCCTCTTTTGGTA
>JAQBHK010000458.1:0-14619 GCA_032127815.1 Desulfobacterales bacterium | reverse complement strand
GCAAGGTCTTATTGATCGGCCCAAGGCTGGATTTGAGGTTCCCATCAGCCGGTGGCTAAAGACCGATTTAAAATTTCTGATCGAACAGAATCTTGCCGAAGATAGAATAAGGGAACAAGGAGTTTTTGAGTACGAAATCATTAAAAAACTGATCCATGACCACATGTCAAACCGAACCGATACATCATGGATGTTATGGAATTTGATCGTTTTTCAACACTGGCATGCCAATTATTTGACCCCGGTGTAATACGCTCCGCCACTGTTAAATGCGCTTCTCTGTCATTGAAATGAATTTAACTTGGCAAGCTGTCACTGACGTGCCCCAGATAAACAGGAGAACAAGAAGGTTTAACGGGGTAAAAATTGCACTGGGCAGGCCCCGATGGCATAGAAAGAAAACTTCATTTTTGACCCCGATGGAATAGAAAGATAACTAAACTCCATTGGGCAGGCAGGATTAACCGGTTAAATAGGCTCCGCCCGGTGGAATCCTCCGAAGGAGGTCCGCAAGGCGGAATTCCATTGGGCAAGCATTTAACTGGGCAAGCAGGATTAACTTGATTTATGGCAGAATCTGTAAAAATCTGTCTAAGCAGATAATAAAAGAACCTTTTATCTTCCTGCTTGATCCTTGTGTTCTACTACTTGAAATGACAAAGGAGCCTGAAGGCGATTTTATGTAGAAAGCAGGATATCTTTGATTGACATCCCATTCTAGCCCTGCTAAATAGTATCAATAATCCAAATTAACCTGCCTTAAACCGGAACAGAATGGATCAAAATACACTAACCACGTTGTTGTCATATAATCCCTGGATCGAAACCTCTGCAATATGGGAATCTTCGGTTGCCAAACACATGCCCCAAGCTCTGGGCTTTCATTATGTCAAACGCTTTTGGGATTATAAATCAACTTGGCCTCAGTCTAAAAAGATTAACCTGGTGGTAGGACCCAGGCAGTGTGGCAAGTCAACACTTATTTGGCATACATTATCGGGTATGGGGCCGCAAATTGTTTATATCAATGGTAATGAATTGTGCTTCAGGGAATGGTGCATATCCCCGGCCATGTTCTGGACCGATCTTCAAAACATAATGGCACAACCAAAGGCACTATTTTTTGAAGAAGTTCAGTACCTTGAAAATGCAGGCCTTTTTTTGAAGGGCCTGGCAGACTTGCATCTTGAAACAACTATTTTTGCTACCGGCAGTTCTTCGTTTCACCTTCATGACAAAATTAGAGAATCCTTGGCCGGAAGAGCTTACCGGGTACAACTGTTCCCTTTTTCTCTTAAAGAATGGACTGATGAAATAGATCAACGTTCACCAGCGATTTATGCAAAGCATGCTTTGGAAAAATGCGACCGTATGATGATTTTCGGATCGTATCCCGAAGTCTGCTTTGCTGATAAGCCGGAATTGGTTTTAAACAGCCTGGTGGAATCTTTTGTGATACGAGATGCGTCAGATACGTTTCGCATAAGGTATCCGGCAAAACTAAGGAAGCTTTTAGCTTTAATGGCGTCTCAGATCGGGAATTTGGTAAATTTTTCGAACTGGGCTTCGATATGCGGTCTTGATGTTAAAACCACGGAAAGCTATGCCAACATATTAGAAGAAAGTCATGTAATAAAGCTTCTTCCTCCTTTTGTGGGGGGAAAGCGTGCTGAGATCAAAAGTTCTCCTAAGATTTATTTCATCGATAACGGCATCAGGAACCTGATGGTTCATCATTTCAGTGAGTTTGAAATGCGCGCTGATAAAGGGGCTTTATTCGAAAACTGGCTCTTTTCAGAATTGATTAAGAATTCTGATTTCAATGACATAATTTATTACTGGAGAAGCAAGGGCGGTGCCGAGGTCGATTTTGTCAGGCAGCATGGGATAATTTTGGAAGGCTTTGAAGCAAAGGCCACCCACATGGAGCTTCCGAAACTTTCAAGGTCTTCCCGGAGCTTTATTGGTGCTTATGCGCCCGATTCTTTTTTTGTGGTTAATTTAAAGCTTCGCGCTGAAGAGACCATTGGGAAGACGGTTGTTAAGTGGGTAACTCCTTTGGATATGATCGATATTTTAGGAACTTAGTGAGGGAAGAAACTATTCTATTAATCTCACACCCGCTCTCTTCGTTCACTCGAGCGCACAGAGAGCGCGGAGGAAATCACTTTGGCATTATTTAAAACAACAGGGTTTTGGTGCGATTTTTATGCAATGCCCGACAAATCGTAGAGCAGCAGTTGACGGCCTTGGGCGCATCCAGATTGATGATGATGATCACAACATTTTTCTCACCAAGATTTCCAGAACACATCTTTTTTTTAAAGACAGACGGTTATGGAAATACATCTGAAAATATAAGGCATCATATTGAATATCTGAAAAACTGTGACTAAAATTCTTCATATCATCACTAGAATGGACATGGGCGGTTCGGCCCAGAATACACTATTCACCTGTTTAGGTTTGGCGGACAAATATGATCTTTCGCTCGTTTACGGCCTCTCCCTTGAATCACGTATGACTGCGGCTGAAAGTCGATCGGTGGAAGAAAAAATGGCCCTGGCCCGCAAGAAGGGGGTGAAGTGCATTCCTATGCCACCCCTTGCACGCAAAATAAACCCCCTTCAGGATTGGCGCACCTTTGTTTTGCTGTGGATTTTGATGCAACAGGAGAAACCTGATATCGTTCATACCCATTCCTCCAAAGCCGGTTTTTTAGGTCGTTGGGCAGCCTGGTTTGCAGGTGTTCCTTTAATTGTGCATACACCTCACGGGCATGTTTTTTTTGGCCACTTCAATCCCATAATGTCCGGGATATTTCTTCTGGTCGAAAAGATTACAGCCCTCATTACAGATTGCATGGTTGCACTCACTGAAGGAGAGAAAAAAGACTATATTGAGCTCTCAATTATCCAGCCCGAAAGAATTGATATAATACATAGCGGTGTGGATATAGATCGGTATCTGGCGACTCAGGTCAATATCGAAAATAAGAAAAGATCAATAGGATTGAATTCCAAAAGTTTGATAGTCGGCACAGTCGGTTGGCTGCTTCCCATCAAGGGGCCCATGCATCTGCTCAATGCCATGATTAAAATCTGGCAAAGCCTTTCAGATGTTCAACTTGTTTATGTTGGCAAAGGAGATCAGGAAGAGGCCTTAAAGCAACAGGCCATGAAGATGGGTGTGTCTGATAAGGTAAAATATTTAGGATGGCGCGATGACGTTCATGAACTCATGCCGCTTTTTGATCTGTTTGCGCTTCCGTCGATGAACGAAGGGATGGGGCGTGTGCTGGTAGAAGCCATGGCGGCCGGCAAGGCGGTTGTGGCAAGTAATGTGGGTGGGATTCCGGACCTGGTTCATCACGGGCAAAACGGATTTTTAGTTGAACCCGGCGATGTTGCCGGTTTGTCGGCAGCTATTGAAAAATTATTAGCCGATCAAAACCTGCGCCGTGAAATGGGAAAAAGGGGGCAAGCTATGGCGTACAACTTCAGTGAGAGCAAAATGATTAAAAAAATCGACGCTCTGTACGCTGCGCTTCTTTACCAAAAAAACAAAAGAAATTATCACGAAAGCACGAAATAATAAAAGCACGAAAGTTAAATAAGTTAAGTAATGCCTAGAAAAATCAAATTTAGCATTGTCCTAATATTTTTCATCTTCTTTTTGTACGGCAGCGTGAATGCGGCACAAAAATGGATGCAAGTTGCGGGTGTCATCCATGTGCAAACAGATTTTGACGGTACGGGACATTATGCCCTTGAACAGCTTGTCTCAATGGCAAAAAAAAAGGGATTGGGAGTCCTTATTACGGCGGATCATGACCTGCAGGTCATGGAATATGGCCTCCCTCCTTTCAGGAACATTATCAAGAAAAGGGAAAAAAGAGAGTCAGTGATCGAGGCCGGGCCTGAAAAATTTTTGGCCCGGATTGATAGAGTCAATAAAATGCAAAATGACGTTCTGGTTATCCCGGGTGTTCAATCCTCTCCTTTTTACTTCTGGACCGGCAGTCCTTTTAAAGGCGATCTAACTGCGAACAACTATCGAAAAGAGCTTTTGCTGGTCGGGATGCCGTCAGCAGAAAATTATCGAGGTTTGCCTCTCCTTCATAGCGAGTTCTCAACGCGTTATACCAGAAAAATGCTGCCGCGAAGTCTAATGTTTTTGGCAGGACTTATGCTGGCTGTCTATCTTGTATTGCAAAAAGGAGTTATAAAAATTATTGGTGTGTTCATTAGCATTTTATTTGTTGGTATGTTGATCAACCATCACCCTTTTCAAAGTTCACTCTTCGATCCATATCATGGAGATCAAGGGATAAAACCTTTTCAGGAACTCATTGATTATGTTAAAGAACGGAATGGCCATGTGTTTTGGTTGCATCCTGAATCAAATTACGCCGTCAGCGGTGTTCAACTTGGGCCGGCCACGCTAATCACTAAGCATTATCCCGATGATTTAATTGCTTCAAAAGGCTATACCGGATTCGAGGCCCTATATGGGGACACTATTACTGTAACGGATCCGGGTAAACATTGGGATCAAATTCTCAGTGCATATTGCCGGGGAGACAGGGATGGACCTGTTTGGGGAATATCAGGAGCTGATTTTCATGGGGGCGGCAATGAAAATATTGATACGTTTCAAACGATTTTTTTAGTCAGGCATAAGACTGCGGAAGCAATACTGGAAGCTCTTTCCGAAGGTCGGTTTTATGCTGTCCTCAACGGGAGCGCCAGGTTGTCATTGGATCGATTCCAGGTTAGAGACAATCAGACCGGCAATGCAGCTATTTTGGGACAAGAGCTGGATTTACAGGGTTATCCCTTGGTGGAAGGCAGGCTGTCGGCATCTGATGGTAGCCGGCGTATGGTTAATGTTTTGCTGATCAAAGGGGGTGAGATCATGGAGTCATTTAAAGGCGAAACTCCCTTGGAATTTTATTTTGTTGATCAAGATCAGCGGGCCGGAAAAACATTTTACAGATTGGATGTCCGCGGAGCTGGCGGGAGATTGCTATCTAACCCAATATTTGTTAGCAAGAAATAGAATCATTTTGCCTAAAGGAATTGCTCACCGCAAAGACGCAGAGAACGCAAAGTAAAGATAATTTTCCTTTGACGTTGACCCCGAAAAGCTGCGGGGTCAACGCAAAACAATAAATAAACTCTGTGTACTCTGCGTCTCTAATGAGCGGAGCGAATGGGCGGTAAACCGTGCTTTTATCTAAAGCGAAAGAAGGCTGGAATTGATAGTTGCAATTCATCAACCTCAATATCTTCCATGGTTAGGTTATTTTGATAAAATTATCAAAGCGGATGCGTTTTGTTACCTTGATAATGTCCAGTATAAAAAGAATGAATGGCAAAATAGAAACAGAATCAAGACAGCCCAAGACCGGCAATGGTTGACAGTGCCGGTATCATACCGTTTTTCGGAAAAAATCAATGAAGTCAAAATCAACAACACGGTTAACTGGAAGAGAAAACATCTTCAGGCTATGATCACGAATTATAGCAAGGCACCGTTTTTTATGGAATATATCGGATTTTTTAAAGAGGTCTATTCCAAAAACTGGGAATTGATATCCGAGTTAAACGTTTATCTGGTTGATAGTATTCGTAAGATGTTAAACATAAAAGAAAAGCAAACGGTTCTGGCTTCAACCCTGAGCCTCAGCGATGATCCGACAGACCGTTTAATCGACATCTGCAAGGCATTGAACGGAGATACCTATCTGTCGGGGCAGGATGGGGCCAAGTATATGGATATAGAGCGATTTAAAGAAAATGGTATCGAGGTAATCGTTCAAGATTTTATACACCCCGAATATCCTCAACTTTTTGGCGACTTTGCGTCTCATTTATCCATTGTGGACTTACTGTTCAATTGCGGTCCTGAAGCTCTGGAAAGGATTAAGGTATGCAAAAAATAAATATTCTGGCAATTGGTGCTCATCCGGATGACATCGAGTTTGGATGCGCGGGAACACTTATTAAATACACTGATAAAGGGCACCGGTTATTTTTGATGGTAATGACAGAAGGCGGTTTTGGGGGCTCAACATCGGTTAGAGCCAGGGAACAATCGGATTCCAAAGAGATTTTGGGTGCCGAAGAAATTTTCTGGGGGGGGTACGAAGATACTCATCTTTTGGTGGACCAGAAAATGATCAGCAAGATTGAGGAAGTTATTTCCAAAGTAAAGCCGGATTTTATTTTTTGCAACTTTCTGGACGATACACATCAGGATCACCGACATCTTACTCAAGCGACCATATCTGCCACACGCTATATACGAAATGTTCTGTTTTACGAAGGCCCCACCACCCAGAATTTTACTCCCCATATCTTTGTTGATATATCCGATACCCTTGACAGAAAGATGAAAGCCCTGGAAGCCCACCGGTCTCAGGTGGCAAAGACCAACATCGAGGATTTGACGGTTGTGGAACTGGCTCGTTCAAGCGCTAATTTCAGGGGTATCCAGGGCCGGGTAAAGTATGCCGAGGCCTTTCATTCGGTGAGGCTGTTTATAAACATTTGAATCTTACATGCCAAATTTATAAAGAAGGGTACATTTTATTAATATTTATCAGACAGGATCGACAGGATATTCAGGATTTATTTAATTTATTTCGTTTTCCATTTTCACCGCAAAGACGCAGGGAGCGCAATAAAATAAATAACCTCGGCGTTCTCTGCGGCTCTAATGAGCGCAGCGAGTGGGCGGTGAGTTATTGTATTAAAACGGAGGCGATTTCAAGTCGATCCCGCTCGAAAACAACCATATTCTGTATAATTCCTATATTTTATAATATTATTAAAAATTTAAACCGGACAGCAGTGATCGAGTTTATCTTGTTAATCCTGTCCAAAATAGAGACCTATGAATCATAGCAACGCAAGTTCAGACTTTATTCCGCATTCGCGGCCGACCCTGGGGAAAGAAGAGATAGAACCGGTTGCCGGAGTGATTGCTTCTTCTCAGGTAGCACAGGGCCAGGTTGTGCATGAATTCGAGCGGGCCTTTGCGCAAAAGATGAATGCAAAGTATGCTGTCAGTACGAATTCGGGGACAGCAGCTTTGCATCTGGTACTTCTGGCCATGGGTATCGGCGAACAGGATGAAGTGGTTATCCCCAGCTATGTGTGTACCGCTTTGCTTAATGCCGTCAAATACGTAGGAGCTGCGCCGGTTCTGGCAGAAGTCGATCCTGAAAATTTCAATCTTGATCCTGATGATGTTAAACGGCGGCTGACCAAACGAACCAAAGCTCTGATTGTTCCTCATCTCTTCGGGCTGGCAGCCGATATTGAGAGCCTGCTTGCTTTGAACGTACCCATTATTGAAGACTGTGCCCAGGCCATTGGTAGTACCTATCGCCAAAAGTATGTCGGGACATTTGGCGAGGCGGCTATATTCTCCTTTTATGCCACCAAGGTGATGACCACCGGTGAAGGCGGTATGGTCGTTTCCGACTCAAAAGACCTCATGGACCGTGTTAGAGACTTACGGGAATACGACAACAAGGATACGTATACAATCCGTTATAATTATAAGATGACCGATATTCACGCTGCTATCGGTCTGGTGCAGCTGTCACGGATCGAAAAATTTATCCAGCGCCGCAGGGCTATTGCCGGATCATACGATCAGGCCTTTGAATCACTTGATCTGCAGCTTCCTCTTCGGGAGCAGGGGCATATCTATTTCAGATACGTTTTAGGATTGGGAACCGATGCCGGTCCCTGGATTCGAAAGCTTAAGGGAGCAGGGATCGGATGTGCCAGGCCGGTTTACAGGCCTCTTCATCAGTATTTGGGCTTGCAGGGATTTAGTCGAACAGAAAAGGCTTGGAAGGAGTCTTTATCCATTCCTATATATCCATCCCTTAATGCAAAGGATGTTCGTCAAGTGATAAAGGCGTTTATGAACACCTACGAGGAGGAAAATAAGTGAGCGGCATATTTAATGTCAGAGGAATATGGTGGCGTCATTACATTCCTATGTTGATATTGAATGTTGTTCTTCTAATACCGCAAAGCCGAAAAGCCTTTATTTATATGGGATTGAGGTGGGCCTATATTTTTTCCCTGTCATTTGCACTCTCTTTTTGCCTGACGCCGCTGTTTAGATGGCTTTCCCACCGGCTTGGCATCCTTGATCGGCCGGATGCCAGAAAAATTCATCAGGAAGAGACGCCCCTGCTGGGAGGTGCTGCTGTTTTCAGTGCTTTTTTGGCGGCCATCATGATAAATGGAATTTATTCCCCCAAGCTTGGGGCAATCCTGATAGCGTCGTGCCTGCTCTTTGTTATTGGGGTCTTGGATGACTTAAAAGAGATTCCCGCTAAAATTAAACTTGTGGCTCAAATTATATGCGCAGTACTCGTAATAAGCTTTGGAGTTGTTCTGCGCGTTATTCCCGATAACATGGGTATCTTGGCACAGGTGGGCAACGCAACATTAACCCTTTTCTGGCTTCTCGGGATCACCAATGCCATGAACTTTTTTGATGGTATGGATGGCATGGCGGCCGGATTGGGCGTTATCATTGCTTTTTTTTTGGGAATAGTCGCATTTCAGACTCAACAACCATTTTTAGGCTGGGTCGCTGTAGCCATGATGGGAAGCTGCATCGGGTTTTTACCGTATAACTTATTAAAAAAAGGCAGAGCTACCATTTTTTTAGGAGATGGAGGCAGCACCGTTATCGGTTTTATTTTAGCGAGTGTGGCGGTCTATGGCGAGTGGGCGACAGGGAGCCCTTTAAAGGCACTGGCATCGCCACTTCTGATATTTTGGGTCTTGATTTTCGATATGGTCTATATCACGGTGGATCGCATCATATCAGGCAAAGTCGCCAATTTTCAGCAGTGGCTTGATTATGTGGGGAAAGACCACCTTCATCACAGACTGGCCGCTGTTCTGAGTGGGCAGAGGAAAAGCGTCCTTTTTATCTATTTGATGAGTCTCTGTCTGGGAACCAGCGCGGTTGTTCTTCGCAACGCAAGGCCTGTGGATGCCTTGCTGCTGCTTGCCCAGGCAGCTGGTTTGGTTGTATTAATCACGATTCTGGAAAGACGCGGGCGTTCTATGATGCATGATGACGAACCGCATTAGTAACTGCCCCAAAGACTGAGACCTTTGAAAAATACAAATTTTTGACCGAGTTCAAAGGCAATTCTGCAGGATGCAGAATTGGACAGCCGTCAGGCTGCCCGCAAGGGCGAGAGCATAGACTCCCCGAGTCAACGCAATCCGGCCATGGCGTGGTTAACCACACGAACACATTGAGTATTTCGAGGATGGCGCTAAAGGTTGCGCCTTACGGCTTGAAAAAAGGCACTTCGTTCAAAATGTTGAGCCTGACGCTGGGATAGGGCAAAAAGGGGTGTTTTGCAAAGGTCTCACACTATATATTGCGTTTGTTTTATATTGACATACAAGATAGATAGACTATATATTAAATAATTTCTTAATTATTAGTCATCAGGACAATTTACATGGTAAAATTCAGTGATATAAATAATGATACTATCAATTCAACTAAGCCAATCCACAAAAAGGAGAGGAACGAAACTCAGGGCAATTCTCGATTAAGTTTCCGACAACTTGCTGCTGAACAGAAAAAAGCGCTTTCCGCCGCTGAGGTCGTTTCTGAAAAAAAAGATTCTGATGAAGACCAGATCGGTGAGAGTGGGAAACTCCTTTATCAAAAGGCAGCTGATTATTTGAGGCAGGCGTTCGAAGCCGTCAAACGGCGCAAGATGTTTTCACTTGATCAAGGTTTTCAAATCATTAGAGAAATGGTTGGGATGCAATCTTTCCAAGATTCTCTTTTTATCGAAGCCCTTCACTTTGATGATTCCCTTCAATTTATTATTCACAACAACGTTAATGTGGCCATTTACGCCATTAAGATGGCGGAGAACCTTGGCTGGAGCAAAGACAGGCAAATTGAGATTGGCATGGCAGGCCTGTTGCACGATATCGGCATGGCCGTTATTCCCGAAAAGCTAATTTATAAAAAACAGAAACTCAGCGAGGCCGAATTCAAAATTTTCAAGGAACGCTCCAATTATTCCTACAAGATTTTGAAATCTTTGGGGGACGATTATACCTATTTAGCCGAGTGTGCCGTTCAGGTGAATGAAAGACTGGATGGATCCGGATATCCGCAAGGCCTGGAAGGTGATGAGATTGACGAGTATGCACAAATCATCGGTCTTGTCGATATGTACGAGGCTCTCATTCACTCCAGGCCCCAAAGGGTAAAGTTCCACCATTTTACGGCTGTCAAGGAGATTATCAAGTCAGGTAAGCATCTTTTTCAACGAAAACACCTCAAAGCCCTTTTGAATATTTTTTCAATCTTTCCATTACAGAGCTGCGTCAGGCTGAACTCAAACGCCATCGGCAGGGTGATCGAAACCTATCCGGACTTACCTATGAGGCCCAGGATTCAGGTTGTATTTGATTCCCAGCAAAGGCGAGTTTTGACGGAACGTATCGTAAACCTTCCCGATGATCCGCTATTGTATATTGTTGATTCTGTTGATGATGAAGAGCTGCAGTCACTCTCTAAGGGCCCTGACAGTGAAACTCGAGTCCATGCTGATCGTGTGCCCAAAGATGATGATTTGCATCCTGCTAAAGCGGAAGCTGCGGTTGTTGAAGACGATTTGCCTCTGGGCATGGGAACAGAGCAGGATCAAACCGGCCATATGCAAAAGACCAACCGGCTGAAACCTGCTCTGATCATGGTGGGAATAGCCTTGCTGGTTACAGGCCTGATTATCCAATTTGGAAACAAAGATTCAAACCCGGTAGATGCAGATAAATTGCCAATGTCGGTAATGAAAAAGAAACCGGGCAGTACTGCTTTTAAAAAACCTGTAGCTATCTCCCTGCCGTCGACAAATAAAAGTGAAGTGCAAAAAGAAGTTGCTCAACGAGATCCGGTTGCTTCTCAAGCACCTGATTCGAAATACCCTGAGAGCAGCAGCGAGGAGACTGTTACAACGGCGCTGCCGGCAAGTGACCGGCCGGCCGAAACTGTTATGTCCGAAAAGCCGGCTTTCGATAAAGGACAAGAAGTTATATCTGCTTCTATGTCCACTGAGATAGAACCCTTTGAGAAATCAAGTGAATCCGGATTGAATGCAGAATCGATAAAACGGTTATACCCTTATTCCATTAAGCTCCATTATTTTCGCAGTCGTGAAGGGGCTGAAAATTCTATTGCAGCCTATCGCCAAAAAGGTTTGTCACCTTACTGGGTTAAGGTTGACCTTGAAGACCAAGGTGTATGGTACCGGGTTTTTACAGGTTATTTTGAAGACATTGAGCAAGCCGAGAACATAATAAAGACACAAAAATTAGCAACAGCAACGGTGAAGAAGACTAAATACGCTGCGTTGATCGGCACATATCGATCTGAAACGACGTTAAATGATCAAGTTAAGCTAATTTCGGAAAAGGGTTTTTCGTCTTATGTTGTTAAAGGAGCAAATAGCGAATTTTACTTATATGTAGGGGCTTTTTACACTTACAGAGGCGCTAAAAATCAGCATGTTGATTTGCTCGCAGGCGGTATTGAGAGCAAGGTGGTCGAGCGCTAGCTAGTTTCCATCCATAAATGGCTATTTTTCCGATGAGCGGCGTTCTCCGCGGATTTCCGCCCTCGACGTACTAAAGTACGCCTCGGGCGAAAACCCTTGTGCGGCTCCCGCTAAAATGAGCGGGATTTCGCATCTGATTTATAAATGGAAGGTGCTCAGCTTCTCATCGAAAAAATATCTCATTTATGAATTGGAAACCCATCGTGTTCATTTTGGATTCGGGATGGGCGCTGGCTGGGAAGAAAAAATTATCACGAAATTTCGAAAACACGAAAACACGAAAAGCATTTGTAAATTAGATTTAAATTTCGTGCTTTCCATCTTTCGTGTTTTCGTGATTAATATAAAATTTCTGCCACAAGATGGATAATTCTAACAAATAGAAAACTATTTCAAGGGCGATTTAAATGTACTCAGAGTATTGGAATCTCAAAGAAGAACCCTTTAAAAATGTTCCTGATCGCAACTTATTTTTTAAATCGAATCCACACGAAGAGGCGCTTGTTCGTCTTTTATACGCTGTTGAACACCGTAAAGGGGCTGCTATGCTGACAGGTGAAGTAGGCTCCGGGAAAACCACGGTCAGCCGGGTATTAATTAACCATCTGCCCAAAGATCGTTTTGAAGTGACAACCATCGTCAATCCGGATTTAAACTCAATCGATTTCGTACGGGCCATTTTGCTGGCAATGGAAGAAAGCGCTGATGAAGATTCCAAAACTATTCTGCTCGAACGGCTTAAGAAAAGGCTTTTACACAATTTTAAGCAGAACTTAATTACCGTTCTGATTATTGATGAGGCCCATCTTATTAAGGATCCATCCAGTTTTGAAGAACTGAGGATGTTGCTCAATTTGCAATCTGACAACAATTTTCTGGTTACTTTGATAATGATAGGACAACCTCCGTTAAAAGAAAAGATTGCCAATCTTAAGCCCCTGAACGAAAGAATTGCGATTAAATATGACCTGAGTCCCCTGAATTTTCAAGATACGATACGCTATATATTGTTTCGTCTCGAAAAGGCCGGGGCTGAACGAGGCATTTTTTCGAAAGAAGCCGTCAAATCGATTTATAATTATGCTGAAGGAATTCCGCTCAGGATAAATAACGTCAGTGAGCGTAGTCTGTTGATCGGTATGATGATGAAAGCCCGGGTTATCGACAAAAAGATTGTCAATTTTGCCATTGAGGATTTGAAATGATATTTGATGCTCGATTTGCGGAACTATAAAATGTGGAAAAGGCACTTTAATAAAACCAGAATGCCCCTTTACAAAAGCCTGCTGTTTCATGTGGGACTACTGGGGCTAATATTAACTATTGGGTGCGCTCACAATACAGGCCAAGAACAACCTGCTCAGTGGGCTAAAGACGGCGACCTGGCCACATCAGGAAAATATCGGGGGGTGGCCGTATCTGACCTGGACAACGATGGTAATCCGGACATCGTCGCCGGGGGTGCATTTCCCGGGACGGCGGCTATCTGGTATGGGGACGGCTCCGGCAGGATGTCCGCGCCTCAATACCTGCCGTTCAAAGGGGATGTTAGATCCGTTGCCGTGGCGGATTTCGATGAAGACGGCCTTAAGGATATTGTGCTGTCCGTTCAAAGAGAAGCCTCGGGGATTATGGTATGGCTGAATCAGTCCGAGCGCAGGTGGGCCAGAGGTATCAGCCCGGTTGAAATTAATAACTACGAGGGAGTGGCAACGGCTGATATTAATGGGGATGGACATATGGATATCATCGCCGCTAACGCAACCTCGGATACCCAAGGTGGGATTCAGGTATGGTTGGGGGATGGGAAAGGCACCTGGCCGCTGGAGTCGGGTCCTACGGTAAGCGGTATTTTCATGGATGTGGTGCTGGCAGACTTTGATCAAGACGGATTCCTGGACCTGGCGGGAGCCGGTTGGGGCAGCTATGGCGCTTTGAAAATATGGTTTGGAGACGGTAACGGGGGATGGTCGTCGACATTACCGGTGAGCAAAGGCAGCTTTTACGGCCTGAGCGTTGGAGACGTTAACGCTGACGGCAATATGGATGTATTGGCAGGTTCATACAGAAAAGGTGTTCAGATTTTTATAGGAGATGGACACGGAGACTTCATCAGCACATCGAGCCCGGAAGAGAACGACAGCTTCTGGCAAGCCCTTTCGGTTGACCTGAATGGAGACGGCCTGATGGATCTTCTGGCCGGCTCCGTAAATTCTAAGGGGATCAAGGCCTGGAAAAACGCAGGACCAAATTCCTGGACGCCTATCAAAGGGCGGTTCCCATCCAAAGGTATCTTCTATGGGATTGAAACCGCCGATTTAGATCGAGACGGGCTTGATGATATCTGTGCTGCCGGCTTTGGAGAGGGCATTAAAATCTGGCTGGGCAAAGAGAAGGATGTCGGCTCATCGAGAGTTCGCCAAGCACAGCAAATTTCCGTTGCGGACCTTTCGGCGATTTCGGCCGAACTTGAAGAAAACGATGTCTTTACAACCGTATTCGGGATTACGGAGTATAAAATCGGTCCCGGCGATGTTCTTGAAATAACTCTGTGGAAAGGATCCGTTGCGACCAGAGAACTGATAACGGTTCAGTCTTCGGGCAAAATCTCATTTAACATGGCGGACAACCTTTATGTCAACGGATTTACCGCCTCGCAGGTGGATGATATGATAACCGGCAGGTTTGTGAAATATATAAGAAACCCCCGGGTAGACGTTATAGTGAAAGAATATAAAAGTAAATTCGTAACCATTTTAGGGCCGGGAGCGGGCTGGGGTGGCAGAGCCGGCGGCGGTAAAGACTATCTGACCGGCCGGACTACAATCGTGGAAATATTTTCCGGGAACGTAAGCTTGAACGCAAACGCCAATCTGGCTGAAGTCGGACTGCGCCGCAAGAATGGGCAGACATTAAAACTGAACCTGTTCAATGCTATTTTGCGGGGTGAAACCGGCCAGGATGTGGTGCTGGATAGCGGT
>JAQBHK010000457.1:0-6498 GCA_032127815.1 Desulfobacterales bacterium | reverse complement strand
GTGGGTCAACTACAGGCTCACAGATGGCCATCAGAGCCCTTATGCTGCCAACCTGATCGGAAACATGAGACATTGGTTAGATGAAGAACCTGAAATTGCCGAAATATTACAGAGCTTGCCGCAGATCGACCGTCATATGATCATTGGCAAAAATTAATTTTTTTTGGGGCATTATATATCTATAAATCGCGATATATAGTAATCAGTTTTCAAAATCCTTTAGCTCTGTGGGGGGCTTGTAAAAGGAGGGTAAAATAAATGGGAAACACAGTTTCGCTCGCAGATCAAAACAAACCTTTTAAAGTCTCCATTGGTACAAAGGAGAAGGCACCCGAACCGAGTCAAGTTGATTGGAATACTATCTGGAAACCCTTGAGTGTCATTACCGGGCTCTTCCTGATCTTCTTCTTTTTGCCACTGGATAGTCCACGTTTTACAGGGGCGGTGATCGAGTCTTTGGCTCTGACCAAGTGGTACGCCCAAGAACACGTAATTCTCTGCCTGATACCGGCCTTTTTCATCGCCGGCGCCATTGCCTGTTTCGTATCTCAGGCTGCGGTGATGAAATACCTGGGGGCTGGAGCCAAGAAAGTGCTGGCGTATGGGGTCGCCTCGGTATCCGGCTCCATTCTGGCGGTCTGTTCCTGTACGGTGCTGCCGCTTTTTGCAAGTATCTGGAAAAGGGGTGCAGGGCTTGGACCAGCCATTGCCTTTCTCTATTCCGGTCCGGCCATCAATGTCCTGGCCATTGTGCTGACGGCTCGGGTGCTAGGATTTGGTATTGGTATGGCCCGGGCGGTAGGGGCAATAATCTTTAGTATTGTAATTGGCCTGATCATGCATTTTCTGTTCAGAGAAGAGGAAGAAGCCAAGGCTCAGGCAGCCCTGCATATGCCCGAGACTGAGGTGGAACGGCCTCTGTGGCAGAATGTGATCTATTTTGCCGTTATGGTGTTTATCCTTATTTTTGCCACCTGGGGAAAACCGGCAGAGTCAACCGGCTTGTGGAGTGCGATTTACAGTATAAAATGGCTTATGACCGGTATTTTTGCGGCGATTCTTGGAGTTCTCCTTATCGTCTGGTTCAAAGTTAAAGCCTATAAAGTTGTACTGGCCGGAGGAGCGGTTCTGGTGCTGGCGCTTCTACTCCCCCATGAACCCCTGGTTGCATTTTCCACGGGAATTATCGGATTGGTGTGGCTGATTACTACCACGCGGGGAGAGACTGAAACTTGGTTTCTTTCTTCCTGGGATTTTACCAAACAAATCATGCCGCTACTATTTGCCGGGGTCCTTGTAGCGGGTCTTCTTTTGGGACGACCGGGATCGGAGGGACTGATCTCATCAAAATGGGTGAGCAGTCTGGTGGGTGGAAATTCACTGGGGGCAAACCTGTTTGCCTCTGTTGCCGGTGCCTTCATGTACTTTGCCACACTCACGGAAGTACCGATTTTACAGGGGTTGATCGGTTCCGGCATGGGGCAGGGCCCGGCTTTGGCCCTTTTGCTGGCCGGACCGGCCCTGAGCCTGCCGAACATGCTGGTAATCCGGAGTATACTGGGTACCAAAAAGACCATCGCTTACGTTACGCTGGTGGTCATCATGGCCACCATTTCCGGGATGATCTTCGGGCACTATTTTAGCCCGAACATTTAGTGAAAAGGAATAAAACCATGTCTGCAATGGCTATTGGAGGCAGCAAAACGTTAAACATCATAGGTTTAAAAAATTAAACACGACAACTCAACAATTTTACCATTTTACAATTTAACGACATCTGAAAGGAGAAAACCATGGATATTAAAGTACTGGGACCGGGTTGCCCAAAATGTCAGCAGACCGAAAAACACGTAAAAGAAGCCGTTGCTGAAACCGGCGTGGATGCCACGGTTGAAAAAGTAACCGATGTCATGGAAATTGCCGGCTATGGTGTTTTCGGCACCCCCTCGGTGGTCATCGACGGCGAAGTCAAAAGCGTCGGCAAGATTCCGAGTAAAGAAGAAATCAAGACCTGGATTGAAAAATAGCAGATCAGATAAAAAAAGGAGGGGATGAAAATGGTATTGATATAAACAATTACGGTTCACGCTGTTGATGAGGAGTTGATTTGGTGAAAAAACTTCGATTAGGGATTTGTCTTCCACTTTTGATAGGTTTGTTTTTATTCATACCGATTTTAGGGGTTGTTCAGGCAGATGAATTTAAAGATTTGCCGGCCAAGGGCATGGTGACCATGATCGATTTAGGGGCCAAAAAATGCATCCCCTGCAAAATGATGGCGCCGATCCTGGAAAAGATGGAACGGAAATATGAGAGCAAGGCTGCCGTTGTTTTCATCGATGTCTGGGAACACCGGGAACAGGCTGCCCGCTTTCGTATTCGTGCCATCCCGACGCAGATATTTTTTGATGCCGACGGCAAGGAAGTCTATCGGCATTCAGGCTTTATGAGCGAAAAGGCGATCGTCAATGTAATGGAGCAATTGGGCGTAACGCCATAAGGGACCGCCATCGCCAAATAGTTGCCGGATAGACACTAACTATAACCAATCGGCCATTTAAACAATCAACGATTTTTCGAATATTCTATATGCTGGATACCTTTTTGATCACCATCAATGAATGGATTGCCGGTGGCACTGCCATTGCCGCTCTGGGTTGTTTTATATGGGGCATGATCAGCGTGCTGCTGAGCCCCTGCCATCTGGCATCGATTCCGCTGATCATTGCCTATGTGGGCGGCCAGCAGCGGACATTGAGCCCCAAACAGGCAAGTTCTTATGCGGCCCTGTTTACACTGGGGCTGTTTATCACCATCGCTGTCATCGGCGTTGTTTGCGCATTACTGGGCCGGATGCTTGGCGATGTGGGGAATTACTGGCAGATTCTGATCGGTCTGGTGTTGGTCTGGGTGGCCCTGGGAATGCTGGGCGTTGAGAAATGCAGCATGTCCGGAAGCTTGCTGTATCGTGTGAACTTAAAAGGGCTGTTCGGGGCCTTTGCGCTGGGTCTGGCGTACGGGGTTCTTTCAGGTTCCTGCACCTTCGGATTTATCGCCCCGATTTTGGCGATTATTACGATCCAGCAAAAACTGGCAGCCGGAATTCTTTTTATTGTGCTGTTCGCCATGGGTCACTGCCTGCCGATCGTGATTGCCGGTAGTTCCACCGCCACGGTCAGGCGACTGCTGGAAAACAGTGCCTGGCAGGGCGCCGGAAACTGGTTCCGCAAAGGCGCCGGTATGGTGATTTGCCTTTTAGGGATTTATTTTATTGTATATCCATTTGTGGGGATATGAAATTATCAGAAGAGTAGATGTTAAATGAATTTGAGAAAAGTACAGATAGAACTGGACGTTTCGGATGTTCAGCAGGTATTGGCCATTGCCCTGGATGAGGATAAAGAAAAGGCACTTGAATATGTCAAAGGCCGTCTCGCTAAGCAGATCGAAAAAGCCTTGCAGCCTCATTGAGTGCCGGTTTTCGAGGCCTGTTACGGTCCCAAGCAAACCGATGGTTGGAGGTAGCACCATGTTTTTCGAGTGGCTTCAAAAACATCTGCATTACCAGTTGCCGTTCATCATTTCTTCGGATGTGGTTCCAGTCAAGAATTTTCATGACATATCATTTTCGGTGGTCGATCTGAAAAAAATACTTGAGAAACTGCAGCCTAAAATAGGGCATTGAACACAATTACGATAAACAAGGAATATTCGAAGAAACGCCGCTGGATGAAGAAAACAGTGGAAAACTGACGGAATATTTGAGCCGGTTTCGTTTTGATTTTTAATTGTTGAGAGGAGGAAGTTATCGATGAGCAAAGATGCTGTTTTGAACAATGATCGAAAAATGACAAGTGTTTTCGAGCGATATCTGTCCCTGTGGGTGATACTGTGCATTGTTGCCGGTATTCTGCTCGGGAAAAGCGCACCCGGTGTAGCACAATACCTTGATGGTATAGCCATCAAGGTCAAGGGGGCACCGGTGGTGTCTATACCCATCGCTATCTGCCTGTTTTTCATGATGTATCCCATCATGGTCAAGATCAATTTCGGCGAGGTGATCAAGGCGGGCAAAAGCGGCAAACCGGTGTTTTTGACCCTGTTTGTCAACTGGTGCATCAAACCGTTTACCATGTACGGGATTGCCACCTTTTTCCTTGGTACGCTGTTTTACAACTTCATCGGTCCGGATGCCGTGGATTTGGTCAAGATGCCCTTTGGCCTCAACCTTCCGGTGGGTGCGACCCACGGCTCCGGTACGATAGTGATGGCCGGCGGCATCAAAATGCTGCAAGTGCCCCTGTGGCGCAGCTATTTGGCCGGCTGCATTCTGCTGGGGGTTGCGCCGTGCACCGCCATGGTCTTGGTGTGGAGCTATCTGTCACGGGGCAATGATGGTCTGACGCTGGTGATGGTCGCCATCAACTCTTTGACCATGCTCGTGCTTTATGGTGTTTTAGGCGGGTTTTTGTTGGGTGTGGGACGTCTGCCGGTGCCCTGGCAGGCGTTGCTGCTGTCCATTGGCATTTACGTGGCCCTGCCCTTGGTCGCGGGCTATCTTTCACGCATCTGGATCATCTCTGCCAAAGGTGAAACATGGTTTAAGGAAAAGTTTTTACATGTTCTTACCCCCATTACGATTATTGCGCTCCTCATCACTCTAGTGCTGTTGTTCTCCTTTAAAGGCGAGGTGATTATCAGTAACCCCCTCACCATCGTGTGGATCGCGGTTCCGCTGTTTATCCAGACCATGCTTATCTTTTGGCTGGGATATGGTTTGGCGCGGCTGCTGAAACTTCGCTACATAGATGCAGCGCCGGCGGCTCTGATCGGAGCCTCCAATCATTTTGAAGTGGCCATCGCTACTTCAACCATGCTTTTCGGCCTCTCCTCGGGCGCGGCCCTGGCTACCGTTGTGGGAGTATTAATTGAAGTACCGCTAATGCTCATGCTGGTTAAAATTTGTCTTAAAACAGACCATTGGTTTTCCTGAGTTGAATTCGTGACTTTTACGAGATCATCAACTATGATGAATTCTTAACATGCATAAAAACAAGCCCGATAAAAATATTTTGTCCCGTGAGAATACTCAACATGTGAGCCAGGTGCGGCGTACTACCTGGATCGGACTGGTTATCAATTTATTCCTGGCGGCACTGAAATTTGTGGCCGGGTTTTTGGGAAACAGCCAGGTGGTTATTGCCGACGCGGTCCACAGCCTTTCGGATATGGGCACGGACCTGGCCGTAATCTTTGGCGTAAAATACTGGTCGGCACCTGCCGATGAAGACCATCCTTACGGGCATTGGCGCATTGAATCCATCGTAACGGCGGTTATCGGCATTGCTCTGGTGGTGGTTGCGATCGGAATCGGCTACAATTCCCTGGCAACTATGCGGGATATGCATTTAAAGCAGCCCGGATGGATCGCGATTGCAAGCGTTGCGGTCTCTATCGTACTCAAGGAATGGCTGTATCACTGGACAATTGCGGTCGGCCGGCGTACAAAATCTTCCGCCCTGATTGCCAATGCCTGGCATCATCGCAGCGACGCTTTAAGCTCGATACTGGCCTTAATTGCCGTGGCCGCCGCCGCCATACACCCAAGCCTGGCCTTTTTGGATCATGTCGGCGCACTGTTCGTAGCAATCATTATTCTCAAAGTCTCCTGGGGAATATTACGTTCGGCATTTTCAGAGCTTACAGACCGCGGTGCGCCTTACAAAGACCTGGAAAAAATAAAATCTATCGCCATGGGAATAAAAGGAGTGCAACATGTCCATGCCATTCGCACCCGCAAGATGGGGGCCGGTATTTTTGTAGATCTTCATATCATGGTGGATGGAGATATGAGCGTTCGAAAAGGGCATCGAATCTCCCATGAAGTCAAACGTGAGCTGATAGAAAAAGGACCCGAAATAGTTGATGCCGTCGTGCATCTGGAACCGTATGACGAGACTTGATGTTGCCTCTGAACCGATAGGTGGATTAGCCTTTCACAGTTTCTGCCGCCTGCTCCGCATAGCGGGGGAAACTGTGAAAATTATAAATAAATCCTGAAGATCCTGTAAATCCTGTCTAAATAAAACAAACTAAATTGCGGGTTCAAGCAAAGCCCCGCCGAGCAGGGCAAAAATGGCCATTTATGAATGGGCACTGGTTAACCCAGCAGGTTATCCAACGCCATCATAATCACGAAGCCGACCATCACTCCAAAAGTTGCCAGGCGCGATTTTCCTTTTGAGTGCGTCTCCGGAATGATTTCGTCACTAATGACAAACAGCATTGCTCCGGCAGCAAAAGCCAGGGCAAAAGGTAGAACAGGATGAAAAGCGCTAACTGCGACGACACCCAATAGGCCTCCAACAGGCTCCACCAGTCCGGTTAAGGTTGCGATGCCGATAGCCCGCCAGCGGCTGTACCCCAGGCCCATAAGCGGCAGGGCAACAGCTAAACCTTCGGGCATGTTCTGAAGCCCTATACCTATCGCCAGGCTTG
>JAQBHK010000456.1:0-4110 GCA_032127815.1 Desulfobacterales bacterium | reverse complement strand
ACGCCGCAATCTGTCACGCACCGTTCTTAGGGGGCTCGGGGCTGGCAACAGCCCCCGGCTACCCGACCTTCAAAAATATGAATATAAAGTCGATAGATCACATAGTTTTAACAGTAAAAGATATCGATGTTACTTGTGATTTCTATTCGAACATCTTGAATATGACGATAATTGACTTGGGCAAAGGCAGAAAAGCTCTTTCTTTTGGGAACCAGAAAATCAATCTACATAAACTGGGAAATGAAATTGAACCAAAGGCAAATCACCCGACAAGTGGTTCAGCAGACATCTGCTTTATTTCTGACACAAAAACAGAAGAACTTATAAAAGAACTAAGAAACAAAGGAGTTCCATTAGTTGAAGGTCCTGTAGAACGCATAGGCGCAAAAGGAAAAATGTTATCAATTTATTTTAGAGACCCTGATTTAAACCTTATAGAAGTATCCAACTATTTATAATTAAATGAATAAAGCAGAACCAGTCAGTGCACTTGAGCTGCAGAACGTCGGACCTGTTCAGTGCAATTGTCATGTATATTGGCTTCGATTTATTTAAGCGGTTTGCCACGGCGGGCAAGTGACCTCAACGTTATGCCCTCAACAAATTTTTAACTTGCAAGCACCACAGGTTGTACGCTATAATGTACAAAATAACTTGTTGAGAGGTGCCTTATGCCAAGATTAAAAATCGATCAAGATATCCGCCCAATGTCTGAGTTTCGGACTGGAATTGCTTCCTTTCTTAAGCAGATACATGACACAAAAAGGCCTCTTGTCATTACCCAGCATGGCAAAGGAGTCGCAGTTTTGCTTGATGTGGGTGAATATGAAGCCATGCAAGAAAAAATTGAATTGTTTCAAGATATACAAACCTCAATTGCTCAGATTGAGAGTGGAACCGGTATAGACCATGGTGCCGCAAAAGCAGAAGTGTTAAAACGAGTTGGCAAATGAGAATAATTTGGTCCCCCTTAGCCGTGGAGAGAACGGCAGAGATAGCCGAGTATATTTCTCGCGACAATCCGACCGCCGCAAAGAAGTGGATAGATACTGTTTTTTCAAAAGTTGAGCAATTAAAGTCATTTCCAGAAAGTGGCCGTATTGTACCGGAGATCAATAGCAAGGATTTTCGGGAACTAATTTATGGCAACTATCGGATTATTTACCGAGTGGAAAAAACACAGGTTTCTATTCTTACAGTCCGTCACGGAAAACAAATATTACCCATTGATGAAATCCAGGCATAACATGCGCCTGGACGCAGACGGGCTAAAAAACCGCGCCCGCTGGTCAGGCGCGGCGTTAGTTGCGACACGATGTCGCATAATTGAGTGTATAAACAGATGGTTGTTCCATCTGGAGAGTACCCGGCATGTTCCTGCCGGTCCCTACGTGGGCGTGCTACCGTCGCGCTGATGACGGGGTGCGAAGCCCCACGGACAATGTACCGAATCGGGTCGGAATGGTGACAGGACGACCCCTCCGGGAAGCCTCCCCGGTTAAGGGCTAGGGACGAGTGATATGGTGAAAATATGTAAACGTCCGCACGCATCGTCAAGCGCGACAGACCTACCGAGGCTTAAAAGGTCGAAGGCTGCTCCCCCGTGTGAGCAGCATGTGGTCAAGTTGCAAGTCTCTAACGTGCTTGCACGGAACTGTAGAACCACCGGTGTCCAGGGCGCACCTAAGTCACTCATAGGATCAATTGTACGGAACGTGGAAACCCTGTCCCTCCGTCTGATGCAACGTCAGGCAGGTATTACCGTAAGGCGTACTATTGGAGCGGCAGGATTGAGAAGTTGGAAAAAGCAAATGCCGTTGGGAAATCCGGCGGATAGAGCCTGAAACAGGGCTCATCGCTAAAACCGGGAACATCAGTCCCGGCGAATAGCGTGCTGACGTCCAACCGGTGTCTCATTGCGAGAGAGTCTGTAGAACCTTTTTAAGATGAGAAAGCAAAAGATAGCCAATAGTGCTGGTGCACTCATCAACGACGCAAAGAATTGGAAAGCCACAGATTGGCAACACGCTAGGCGTCAGGTCAGAAGGCTGCAGGTGCGTATCGCAAAGGCTGTGAAAGAAAACAGGTGGAATAAGGTTAAATCCTTACAATACCTTTTAACCCGCTCGTTCTACGCCAAGCTGCTGGCTGTAAAACGAGTGACTTCCAACAAGGGGAAGAAAACTCCTGGCATTGACGGCGTTCTGTGGAAAGGCGCCAGAGCCAAATGGCGGGCTGTATTCAGCCTGCGCCGACGTGGATATAGGCCCAAGCCGCTAAGACGGATTTACATTCCGAAAAAGAACGGCAGTAAACGTCCCTTGAGCATACCAACCATGTACGATCGAGCAATGCAGGCGCTGTATAAGCTGGCGCTGGCACCGATAGCTGAAACCACGGCCGACCGAAACTCTTATGGGTTCCGAGAAAGCCGAAGCTGTGCCGACGCAATTGCAGCGGCTTTTAATGCGTTATCAAAGCCGAACTCGGCAACATGGGTGTTTGAAGGAGACATCATGGGATGTTATGACAACATCTCAAAGCAATGGATGATGGACAATATCCCAATGGATAAAGTCGTTCTACGCAAGTGGCTGGATGCGGGATACGTGGAAAACGGCATCACGTACGCCAATCGCAAAGGAACCCCGCAAGGCGGGGTAATCAGCCCTACCTTAGCAAACATGGCCCTGGATGGGCTGGAGGATGCCGTCCGTTGTGCAGTCCCCTGGCGCAGTCGGGTCAACTTTGTCCGCTACGCTGACGACTTTATCATCACCGGCAAATCCAAACGATTGCTGGTGGAAAAGGTCTTGCCGGCGGTAGAAGGGTTCCTGGCCGAAAGAGGTCTTCGCTTGTCGATAGAGAAGACTGTTATCACCTATATCAAAGCCGGGTTTACGTTTCTCGGGCAAACCTTCCGCAAGCATGGTCGTAAACTGCACATTACGCCGTCTACCGAGGGAGTCCTCGCCCTCATGCGCAAGGTGGGAACGCTAACCCGAAAATACGTCAGCGCGCCGATGGCGGCCTTGATCAAGAAGTTGAACCAGTCGCTTCGTGGTTGGGCTAATTACCACCGCCATGTGGTAGCATCGGAAGCCTTTGGTCGTATCGATACGTATGTCTTCGAACAACTGTGGCGCATGCTGCGACAGCGACATCAAAACAAGTCCAAAAGATGGCTGTTTGATAAATACTGGACAGCCTCGGGACGTCGTCATGTGTTCGCTGTTTACGCAAAAACCGCTGAAAACCGGAAGAAGCTTTATCAGGTTCAGCGAGTCAGCGCCATTGGCATACGAAGATACGTCAAAATAAAAGCAGATGCAAATCCTTATCTGCCGGAGCATGGATGGTACTTTGCCAAGCGCCGAAAGAATAAGGAAAACAAACTGCTTCCGGCCATGTCAGCCCGTGAGTTCCGGGCCATGGCAGCATAGGAAGTAACACAGTCGGGCCGTCCAATAAGGATTGCCTTCGGAGATGCTTGAGCCGTATGAGGGGAAACTCTCACGTACGGTTCTTAGGGGGGAAAGGGGGTGAGAGCCCCCTGACCTACCCGGTAAATCAAATATGAAAACTTTTGAAGACCCCAAAAATTGCATGTGGTTATGTCGAGTCCTCCCGTTTGCCTGTTTAGCTGCCTTCGGAGTACTCTCATTGGTACTTACAAAAGGAAAGAATGAAAGTATCGTTGTACCGCTAATGTTGATTGATTTCGTTGTTTATGGGGCTTTTATTATTTACTATTTGCCGGCTATTTTATTTGAAGGAAATTATTGTATTAAGCGATATGGGCATAAATATTTTTATTTTACTCTTGGCACAGATCCACCATGGTATTTGTTTTTTGCAGCTTTAACCGCTGGGTTGGGGCCAGTATATTGGTACTGGCAAAAAATTGATCCTGTGCTAAAAGAAATGATAAATACAGGTTCACAAAATTAATTGATCTGTAAAATTTCTAATCGGGTAGCCGGGGGTTTTTCTCCCCCAGCCCCCACACCACCCGGCAAGCGGGTCCGCACCGGGCGGTTCACTTAAATTACCGGACCGTAGTTGGGTAATGAATGTTCACCCACAGTTCTTTGACATATAGCAGACCCT
>JAQBHK010000455.1:0-3428 GCA_032127815.1 Desulfobacterales bacterium | reverse complement strand
AAATTTCACGAAAAAGCTATTCTCGGACAGCCTCCTAGATGCTGAACGAGTACCGTGACATATGTTTTACAGCTGAAACGACACTGGGCAAACTGGCAAAATGGCTGCGTATCTTGGGTTTTGATACTATTTACCAGGCAGGTGTTTCCGGCGATAAGCTCATAGATCCCGCCGATAAGAATCGGATTTTGCTTACCCGTACAAAAAGGGTTCGGGATCGAGGCACGGACAACAAACTTGTCTTTATAAATTCAAATGACCCCTTTGACCAGGTGCGGGAAGTGCTTCAGACCCTTGGTATCGGAGCAGTCGATACCCGGCCGTTTTCGCGATGCACCCGCTGCAACATCCTGACTCGGCAAGTGAACAAAGATACTGTGCGCGGCCGTGTTCCCGATTATGTCTGGGAAACCAACCCAACCTTGCAGATATGCAGCCGATGCCGGCGCATATACTGGCCGGGAAGCCATCTAAAACGTAGCAATGAAATTATAGATCACTTTTTCAGCACATAAACGAGATGAATTTATACAAAAAGCGCAATCATCAGGTGTTTGGTGTTTAGTATTTTGTATTTTGTTTGAACTGCAAAGCGAGCGCATTCCCCGCAGCTTGCTGCGAGATTAGCGAGCGAATCAAAAAATTGGCAGAATTTCTTACAGTCGCGCGAAGCACTGCCGCAAGGCAGAACATTTCCTGCATCTTGCGGCAGGGTTCTTCAAATATATACTCATATACCTGCTTGATGGATAGCCAAACACTAAATACTAAATATCAAACAGACTCACAGCAGGGTCGCTTCTCAAATTTTATGAAACCGTTAAGCTTGAATTGAAAATTATGATTAATAACCGAAAAGTTATCGCTCTTGAGGCGCGCCTCAGACAATGCGAAAATGTACTAACCCTGGGGGTGAGGCCGAACTTTTGCGATTACAGCCGCAAGGACGCTGATCTGATCCGCAAAGCCGCTAAAATTTATTATCCAACAACATTCTACGCTGAACTTTTTGATACTATGGGTAAAAAAACCTTCCCCAGCTATCATACCTATAAATGCGTTCAGGACAAAATCAAGCAAACCGCTCTGTTTGATCTGCTCGAAATACCACATCCCAGGACCCGGGTCTTTTACGGCAAGCGCCAGCAGAATAAAATTTACGATCATTTTGAACTTCCGTGCATTGCCAAGATTCCCAGAGGCTCGGCCATGGGGAGGGGGGTTTTTTTGATCCGGAATCCGGATGACATGCATGCTTACTGCAGCTTGACCACGGCGGCTTATATTCAGGAATACCTGCCAAGCGATCGTGATGTACGGGTAGTGGTTATCGGCAGCCAGGTGGCGCATGCCTACTGGCGTATTGCTCCTGCCGGTGAGTTCAGAAGCAATGTTGCCGTAGGCGCGACTATCAGCCTCAAGACTGTCCCCCAAAGCATCCTTGATCTTGCTTTGCATACCGCCCGCAGGTGTCGCTGGGATGATGTGGGGATCGATATTGTCGAACATAAAGGTAAGTTTTATGTTCTTGAAGCCAACATGAAATACGGCAAGGAAGGCTTTCGGGCGGCCGGCATCGATTACATTAAACTCATGGAGGGCATGATCGAAAATGGGAATATATAAAAATGATCGCCTTACAATGATTCAATCGGCGCTGGAGCAACGGGAGCGCGAAACTCTTTCTCCTATCGCCACACAGAGTGCGACCGGAGTCCGTCGCTTTGAGGATACGCGTCTTGAAGAAGATTATCGCCCGCCCTTTTCAGCGGATGTAGACCGCATCCTGCATTCCAGCGCCTACACACGCTATATCGATAAAACCCAGGTGTTTTATCTGATCAAACATGATCATATCACTCATCGGGTACTACATGTTCAGCTGGTGTCCAAGATCGCCAGATCCATCGGACGATTTTTAGGGTTGAACGAGGATCTGATTGAAGCCATTGCCCTGGGACACGATATCGGACATACACCTTTCGGCCATGACGGCGAAAAGTTTTTGTCCGCGCTATGCCGAGCGAGCGGTATCGGTTACTTTCATCACAATATTCAAAGCGTCCAGTTTTTGGAGAGAGTCGAGCGCAAAGGTAAAGGATGGAATTTGTGTCTGCAAACTCTTGACGGCATCCTGTGCCATGACGGCGAGATTCACAACCGGAAGCTTAAGCCCGCCAGGGACAAGACCTTTGAAACCATAGATCAAGAGATGGCCGCTAAAAAAACGGATCCTGAAACCAAGCTCATCCCTATGACCCAGGAAGGGTGTGTTGTACGCATGGCCGATACCATCGGTTACATCGGTCGCGATATCGAGGATGCCATCCGGCTGAATATGATCGAGCGATCGGATCTGCCCGCCGAATGCGTCGAACGTCTGGGGGATACAAACGGAACCATTGTATATAATCTTGTAACCGACATCATTAACAGCAGCTTCCAGAATATATATATCGCCTTCAGTCCGGAAGTGTCGGCGGCCCTGGAGAGGCTGAAGGAATTCAATCTTGAACACATATATATGAATCCGAAGATCAAAAGCCAGACCGACACCATCAAAAAGCTTTTTGGGATTCTTTTTGAAAGGTTTCTTGACGATATTGAAAAAGAAAATCGAACTTCGGTGATATTCACAAGTTTTTTAGAAGATATGTCCCAAGACTATTTTGCAAATCACAATAGTGCCGAGATTGTGAGGGATTTTATCGCCGGGATGACGGATCAATATTTTTTGAGGCTGTGCCCTCAGGATATGGTGCCGAAAACAAAAATAGTTCCTTAACAACATGAAGCATCAAGAACGCACGTATAGACGTTTGGCATACAGGGACCAACTGGTTTCCTTCAGGGTGACGGTTAAAGAGACCGATGTTTTGATCCATGCAACCAGACCGCTTGAAGACATAACCAAAGAGTTGATTCTAAAATACAGAGGATATATTGAGGCCTACATTCGACAGCATCCTGAATTTGCAAAAACATTAAGACCGTGGCCCATCAGCGGTCCGGCGCCGCTTATCGTCAAGGATATGGCCGCAGCAGGTGAGAAGGCCGGTGTAGGTCCCATGGCGGCAGTCGCCGGCGCTGTGGCCGAACATGTGGGGCATGAGCTGCTTGCACATAGTAAAGAAGTGATTGTGGAAAACGGTGGTGATGTTTTTTTTAAGACGGACGGTCCGGTCACTGCCGGTATTTTTGCCGCCTCATCTCCTTTAAGCCTGCGAATCGGTCTACGCATTGATCCAGGGAGCAAACCCTTGGCTGTGTGTACATCTTCCGGTACGGTGGGACACTCCCTAAGCATGGGCAAAGCTGATGCCGTCTGTGTGGTCTCCGGTTCCTGTTCCCTGGCAGATGCTGCGGCAACTTCCATCGGCAATCGAGTTGCATCAAAAACGGACATTCAGCAGGCTTTAGATTTTGGG
>JAQBHK010000454.1:0-3497 GCA_032127815.1 Desulfobacterales bacterium | reverse complement strand
CACCAGAACATATTTTGCGCCATTTATCGTCGGGACAATTTTCGACGAACCCGATCACCTCATTGTTAAATGCCTTAAATCTTTTGGTTAGCTCTTTTACGCGTTGATTCATTGTGTCCTCCTTTGGGAATTTCTGAAATTTTAAGAGTAGAATTTCTTGAGCTTTTCCGGCGGCACTCCCAATAAGTACAAGGTCCTCAACGACCAGTTTCTCAGTGTACAATAAACGATACCTTCTTTTTCCCAGCGACGTGAGGCGGTCTGAACTTTGCTAGAGATAAATTTTATTTTTTTGCCGTCCTTTTTTACTCTTTGCATCAACTCCACATCTTCCATTATGGGGATATTCCTGTATCCGCCGATGTGATTGAAAAAATGTTTTTTAAAGAAAATGGCTTGATCCCCGTAAGGTATTTTTGTCAGGCGGCTGCGGGTTGAAGCGATAAGTTCAATGACTCTGAACGCTTTTTTATCAGAATTGATTCCCAGATCAAACGCGCCGCCCACAATATCAGGCTGCTTGGTTGTTGCGACAATTTGACTTAGAGAATCATGGCTCAACCGGGTATCCGCATGCAAAAAAAGCAAAATATCTCCGCCGGCGGCAGCAGCCCCCTGATTCATCTGAGATCCTCTGCTTTTTAAGCCGATGATTTTTTGGACATTGGGGCGGGTTATGGTGTTGACGGTATTTCCTGTGGGATTCCCATCCACGACAATAACTTCGAGGTCGCCGTTCCAATCCAGGTGATAAAGATGGTCGATCGTAGCATTGATATGCCGGGATTCATTGAAAACGGGAATGATGATGGAAATCTGATTTTTCATCGTTTTATTGCATGTAATTTGATACCGGCCAGATATGCAGCGGTATTTGAGGCTGCAGATCCCTGGGTCGCATGTCTTTTTATAAAAAATTCAAGGTCTTGGTAGGTATCAATATCGCGCCATGGCGGTAGAAAATGGATTCGGGACCGGTTTGATTTCAAAACCGTTACGGTTTTTTGAAATACGCTATCTGACCCCCAGGGCATTTTATCAAAAACCGCGGGCAAAAAGGAATGCGAATTGAAGCCTATCAAATAGTAGCCGCCGTCAACTGTCGGGCCGATGACAACGTCATTTTTGTGCAAGCTTTCAAAGGCTTCATCAATAATGCGGCCGGGGAGGTCCGGAAAATCGGTTCCCATAAGAATTGCACGCTGATAACCTTTGTAAAACATTTTGTCAAAGGCATTTTCCATTCTTTGGCCCAGATCATCTCCCTGTTGCGGTAGATAGTCATAGCCATGGTCGCGGCCAAGCCATGAGGTTATCTCATGCAGAGCCTGGGGAGGGTAAAAGCAGATAACAACGGTGTGTCGACCGGTTTGCAGCATTTCAAGAACGTCTAATACAAAGTTTTTATATAAATTAACGACGATCTCTCGGCCCAGGGACTTGGAGAGTCTTGTTTTTACCGGGACCCTTGGGGGCACTTTCAAAAAGCCAATGACACACTGGTCGTTGGGATCGGCGGGCGAGTTCAAGGCGTATCCTCTTGGGCAGCATTTGAGCGTAATCGTTTGACCGCAGGCTTGCATTCCTGATATATGATATATTTCAAACCAATCTTCAATAAAATTTTGGGTAATTCATTATGTCCGTCGACGAAATTGCATCGATACGGTTGGGGGTGTTCATTGGAGGGCTGGTTTTTTTTCTGCTTTTTGAATTGGTCATTCCGTATAGACCGGGCACGGTTTCCAAATTGAAACGGTGGTTTATCAATTTGGGTATTACCATATTCAATAGCCTGGTACTAAAACTGCTGTTTGCTTCCATCCTGATTCAAACGAGCCTCTATGTAACCGATAAACAGCTGGGGGTTTTGAACATGACAGCGATACCGCCGTGGGCAAAAGTGCTGGTGACGGTTATTTTTATGGATTTCATGCTTTATGTCTGGCACTTGCTGAATCACGAAATGCCTTTTCTGTGGCGGTTTCATCGTGTTCACCATACGGATTTAAACATGGATGTGTCAACAGCCACCCGCTTTCATATAGGCGAACTGGCCATATCCGCCGTCATTAAAATTTCACTTGTATTCTTTCTCGGGGCGGATTTGTTTGCCGTGCTTCTTTTTGAAACACTGATTGTTTTTGCAGCTCAATTCCAGCACAGTAGTTTGACCGTGCCCGCATGGTTTGAAAAAATTTATTGGGTTCTTTTTGTACCGCCGTCCATGCACCGTATTCACCATGCCGTAGTTATCAAGCAGCGGGATAGCAACTATGGTACGATTTTTTCGATTTGGGATCGTATTTTGGGGACTCTGATAACAGACGTTGATCAGGACCGTATCCGTATCGGGGTAGGGGGGCATTTCGCGTTTGCAAAATTGAATCTTCACCACCTGCTTGTGATGCCGTTTACGGCTCCGGTTAAGTAATTTCCAAGTGTCAGCGCAAAATTAAAGGGTACTACCTGCACTATGCTTTTGGTAGATAGGGAGTAAAATCCTGAACATATTCCGACAGTACGTTGAATCCGCCGCCGCTCAAAACCGAAACCGCTTTTTCTCCATCTTTAGCGGCCACACGCATGACGAGTTGATAAATACCCGGATGCTTTTTCTCCGGCCAGGTAACCAGGCTCCGAATGTTGATCTGATGTTTTTGAAGGAGCCTCGATACTTCCGCCACTACCCCGATGCGGTCTTCAACCAGAACGGAAAAACGAGTACTGTCTTCATTGATTCCGATCGCTTGAAGCAGAACTCCCATGACATCGTTGGTGGTAATAATTCCCACTAGTTTATCCTTTTCCATTACCGGCAGGGCGCTGATTCTGTTTTCCTGCATGATGTTGGCAGCCCGCTCAATCGTTGTGTTTGGAGAGACGGTGATAATTTTCTTAACCATAATCATATCAGCGGTCAGCTGATTTAACAGATAGTTCAATTCATGGACGCTAAGGGTTGTGGCCGGAGAAGCCCAGCTCTGCTTAAGGTCTCTGTCGGAGATGATTCCCAGCAGTTCATCGCTTTCGTTCACTACCAGCAGGTGATGGATCTGTTTTTCAGCAATGATATCTCTTGCTTTTGTTATGGTCGTATCAGGGGGAATAGTCACAAGATGGGTATGCATAATACGGCCGACGTACATAGAGTTACCTCCTTTGTAAGCGTTCACAGATTCAGAATTTTTCGTTCTGGGTTATTATTCAGTACATAGGGGAGGCTAAGGTATGTGTCAAGTAAAAACAGTGTAACGAAACAATAGTCAACATGTTGAAAAAGCACGAAAACTTGCTAAATAATTGCAAATGTCGCCATATGTGGCTGATGAATTCGTTATAATTAGTACTGTAAACAGCCCATGGGTTTTGTTACCAGGTATTTGCGGTATGTTTGACAGTGGACCTCATTTGGTTTATATCTTTCAATATTACATTTGTTATAATCAAACTCGGGAAGGAGGCGTTATGCGTAAATCGACTTTATTGATGGCTGT
>JAQBHK010000453.1:0-3679 GCA_032127815.1 Desulfobacterales bacterium | reverse complement strand
GGGTCTGCTATATGTCAAAGAACTGTGGGTGAACATTCATTACCCAACTACGGTCCGGTAATTTAAGTGAACCGCCCGGTGCGGACCCGCTTGCCGGGTGGTGTGGGGGCTGGGGGAGAAAAACCCCCGGCTACCCGATTCGGCTATTCCTTTTGATCGTAAAAATGGTAAACTGATATTATGTTGCCAGTTCCAGCTTCTTCTGGATCAATAGTGAAAATAAGCCTTTTCAATGAATTCTTTGAGTCAGCAAACCACCATGTTATCGATCCAGTCTTATCCGTGAAATCATCTCGGTGCATCCAAAATATTCTCGATAATTCAATTGGGTCATTAGACTTCAGAGACAGTTGCTCCGAAAGAGCACCTGCTATAATGTCTGGAATCGCCAAAAAATCCTCGATTTGTCTCGATCCATCATCGCATTTGCTAGTGCCACATCTGCACTTTCCAAGAGGGAATGTTAAATAGAGACTGCTGATCCATGCAAACAATTGTGTTAGTTCACAAACCCTGTCGTCATTCGCCGCGAATCAGAAAAGAATTTTTTCTGATCTGAAGGCGGGTTGTCTCCCAATTGGCCCATGATTCTAATGAAGTCAAAAGAAAAGAAAATACTGTATAAGGAGCATCAAATGATTCTCCACTGTAATCCGAGCCGATTAAGAGGGTGTTAGCTCCTCTGAAATCGGGAAGAATATCCTCGTAAGTCCGGTCCAGTTTTGAGAGCTCAGAATTTAGAGATCCAAACAGAGTACCTTCTCTAATTGGCGATGTTCCCCATAAAGATCGGCTCATCTATTTCGCTCCGTATTGCCGAACGTATAGAGTTTTATCCATTGTCCCGCAGGACAAAAATGCGGGAAAGCCCAGTTTGGTATAAACAGTTTAAAAAGCACAGACGATATGTTAACTCAGCGGGATGATGGATAAAACTTTGTTGGACTGGACCGCTCCGAGGAGCCGTAAAATGCTTACCATTATCTATGGTGATTGTAAATTTGATTTTGCGTAAAGAGTTGCGAATTTACGCAATTTACAACTCTCGTTGACCTGAGATTTGATTCATATAGGCCAAAAAAGGAATCAGGCTGCCCAAAACTATTTCAAATAAGCCCGGTTATAGATGCTTCCGGCCAAATACCGCCAAGTTTGGGCGCACCTGTCCTGTTGCTCTTTGAGGAGCTTTAAAAAACGAAAGAACGTAATCATCCTGATGCCCTGGTGTCAGCGACAAAAAGGCTGTGCGGGTGATTACAATAGCTGTACGTCAGCCAAAATCAGCAAATGAAAAAATCTAAAAAAACAATGCTTAGTATAACATAGCGCCTGCGGCGCTGGTGGAGGAGCGCCCATCAAGGGAGGGCTTGAGGAGCGCTCCGCGAAAGCATTCGGGGCTTGAGGAGCGTCCAAAGATGGACTCAAGGAGCGCCCCGCAACTACCTGGGGCTTGAGGAGCAGCTCGGGAAGCCTTGATGCGAAGGGCTAATAACCAATAACTTACTGGTTACTTGTTGCTGGATGCTGGTTACTGGATTCCCAGGCTACGCCGGGCAGGCAAGGGCGCAAAGGGCGGGTTTAGACAGCTTGCTATAGGGTTTACATGATAAAATATTAATTCTGAATATCTTGTTCATCCCGTCGGAAAACAAACTTGTTTATAATTCAGTCCTATAATATCTTGATTGGAAGTCGCAAATTGCGACCTCCAATCTACACAAATGTTGGGGATGTTGTTGAATACTGATACTTCAAATCCAACCATCCATTAATTTCATTTGTTTTCATCTCCAGCTATGGCATGAAGAATTTTCAACTTTAACCCTTCATCGTTTTCATCGCCACTTATAACCGCTGAAATAATTTCATTAAGCAGATCTTTATCGATATTTCCAGCGGCCACATGGTAGCTGATGTTCTCCATTTCCCGAATAAAATGTCCTGAACAATAAAGGTATCCGTTTAATAAGAGCATCTGAGCGCAGAGTGTAATGGCAATCCGCTTGTTGCCGTCCTGAAAACTATGGAACTTACAGGCCGAAAAAAAGAGATGGGTCAGTTTATCTTCAAAAGTAGGACAATATTCGTCATTCTGCATATGTTGGAGCACGCTTTCCAGTTTCCAAGTTCAAGATGCCCCAGCGCACCGCCGCCGCTAACCTCAACCGTCTTGCGATGCACTTCAACCGCCTGTTCGAGCGTGAGATAGATGAACGCCATCACCCACGCTCCTTGAGTCGCTTCATCACATCTTTGGCTTCTTCAAGCCGCTTTACCAGCTCCTTGCTCTTTTCGCCCAGGAATCTCTCAAAATCCGCTGTATTGAGTGGTGTAATGTATCCCTTAAGCTGAGCATGCAAGGCATCACGAAAGGCCAAATCCCGGCTGGCCATTTTGTTGCGCGCTTTTTCGATCAAAGGTTTCCAGTGCGGTTGCTCTTCAAAGGCCCTGAACAGGTCATCCACCTCCCATGAGTTGAGTTTATCGCCTTTTTTTTCATAGGCATCTTCAAGCACCTTGGCAAAGCCGTATTCATAGGCGGAAACCAGATCCAGGATCTCCGCGTAGAATGTGTCTCGCACCTTGTCTTTTTCATGCAGGCGCAAAATCTTGCGGTACTCTTTTGCCTTTTCACGAAAAATGCTCACATATATTTTGTCGGTATAAAGTGGATACTTGAAATTGCCCATATCCACATAGTTTTTCAAGGCATCGGTAAATTCTTTGCGGTAGTTTTCCTCCTGGAATGCCGCCAGCAGGAAATCTTCGTCCCGTTGATTGATGTACTTGGTGCCTCCACCAGTGCGCTGGTTGATGGTGTCTATGACAATGTCTAAAATCATTTGGCGCAGCAAACGCGCTCGTTCGCTTTCTTTAATCAACATGGCGAGATTCAGAAAAGCGCGGAAGTCAAAAACACCAAGTTGTGGAGCCTTTGTGATGTTCCCGAAATCTGTTTCGGGAACATCTAATTCGGAAATGTCTAATTTGAGTTTTTTCAGACGGTTACCTTTCAGTATCTCATACCCGTTTTGAGCCAATTCTTCGCCGTGTTGCCCTAAATAATTCTCTATCGTGCGCAGGGTTACCTCAAAAAAAGCCGATACCTGCTCCTTGAGCACTACGGTTTTTCCTTCAAAAGGAATACCGGTAATGCGAGTTGCCTTCTCTATCTCCTGCAACGCATAAGGGTTATTCAGAATATTCTGGCGATCAACCTGTGAAACGGTCAGGTCTTTCTTGCCTTTTTTGCTTTTCTCACTCATTTCATATTTCCTTACAGGCGCTTAACATCATCAATGCCGGCTTGGCGCAGAGGACTCCGGGGCGTCCATAAATAAGCAAATAACTTGCTATTATACCGATATAATTGTTTTATTTTAGTCTTTTTCGCCTTTTGCTGCAAACTTATTTTGCCGCTTTTTGAAGTACAAATTGTAACCTTAAAGCGGGACGGCTTCCGGGAGCCTCAAAAAGATAAAGCCCTTCTTCGCATTCTTTGAGCAAAGAAGGGCTTGCATTATATGTAGAGCCATGGGGCACCCTGTATGTGTAACCTGGGTTGAGCGGTTCAACGTTCAAGCCCGCCCTGGCGCGACGACCGTTATCAAGGAGATCAACTCTTTGATATTAAAATATATGCCTTGGAACCAACCTCTTGAAATCAGGTCTGGGCCAG
>JAQBHK010000452.1:0-2676 GCA_032127815.1 Desulfobacterales bacterium | reverse complement strand
TTCCATGCGTCTGAAATAATACATTCCGCTGATGAATATAATAACTATAATACCCGTGGAAATGCCTAATAGAACCCAATCTATGGGTTTATGACCAAGCAGGCATGACCTGAATGCATTGATCACACCCCCCATTGGGTTTAAAGCCAAGACCCATTTATATTTTTCGGTAACTAAGCTTGCCGGGTAAATCACAGGCGAGACAAACATCCAGATCTGGATCAGGAAGGGTATCGCGTACCGGATATCCCGATACTGAACATTTAGTGCGGATAACCAGAGCCCGACGCCGACTGCGCAAAGAAATGTAAGACCTATCAGAAACGGAAACAATAAAACGGTCAAGCCCGGAAACAAGCTATAATAGAACATCATGATACCAAGAATCGTCATGGCTATAAAGAAATCCAGAAGACCCGCTAAGGATGAGGAAGCAGGAATGATCACTCTTGGAAGATAAACTTTGCTGATAAGATTTGCACTTCCCACCAGACTGTTGCCGGAAGCAGACAATGCATTGGCGAAATAAGTCCAAGGCAGAAGGCCGGCATAAACAAAAATAGGATAAGGGATGCCGTCAGAAGGCATCTTAGCCAAACGACCGAAAAAGAGGGTGAATACGACCATGGTAAAAAACGGCTGGATAATGGCCCACAAACCACCCAGAACCGTCTGCTTGTATCGAATCTGGATCTCTCGCTTGGTCAGAAAATAAAGGAGTTCACGATATTTCCAAATTTCCTTCAGATCGACCGGAATCCATCCTTTGCTGGGCTCGATAACCGTTAAAGCAAGGGCTGCGTTTTCTGTATGGTTTTGCATAGATATTTACGGATGTAATTGGTTTGGTTGGTTACATTGGTTGCATTAGTTTGATTAGTTGGATTGGTTACATTTGTTAAATTGGCTTTGATTGGTTTAAGATAGTTACGTTTGTTATTGAATTCTTCTGCTTTTTTTATTATTAAGAAGGAAGTGGGCGGAAACGAAATTTGTCTTTGTGAATAACAACAAAATGACCGGGTAAACGATCGCCATAACTTTCTATTAACATCTTCAAGCGGGGCCATTTCATATGCCTTTCTTTTACATCAATGCGAATCAGGATAATTCCATTTGAAGGCTTCCTAAGCCGATAAACAAGCTCACCAAAATCTTTATCCTCTGTTAGCAAAATTCGCTCATCGTTGAATGCATCAAACAAAACTTCGTCGTCAGAAACACCTGCATTATTTTCTAAAACATATGAGACATCATGCCCATCACCTCTTAGAGATGTCACCAAACCAATATCACAGCATTCGTCAGCCAGAAACTTCAATCTATCCTCATTTACGCAAAAGCAATCATCTCATCTGCCAAATAATCAGCTGCAAATTCCTGAGCGGCATAAATGTCTTCACGCTTTAGATGAGGATGGTCTGCGATGATTTCTTCAATCGTCATACCACCTGCCAACTTGCGTAAAATTTGTTCCACTGTAATTCGCGTATTCTTGATTACCGGCTTTCCGAACATAATGTTTGGATTTATCTCAATTCTGTCATAGTCTTTCATTATCATCACCCATCTTTTTTATAATGATACAAAATAGTCTACGCATTTAACTGGGCAAGCAGGATTCTCAGGTTTTTTCCTTTTCACAATTTCTGGATGAAACTGTAAAAACCCAAGCCGCTTTGCGATTTTTTCAGCAGTAGATATCTGTTCGACTATATAATACAGTGGCTGAATCTTAGCAAATACTCATTTTTTATATGGTAGCTTTAAGATTTTGATTCTTCAAGATCTTTATCCTCTCTTCTGGATTCCAACAATTTTTCAATCAGATTTGACCCTTTTGAACAACCTCGTAAAGCTTCAATCGGATCAATATCAGAATCTAAGATATTATCTTCAATAGCATCATTGAGAAAAGTGATGACCACTTTTTTCTTCTCCGTAAAAGGTATTTCTTTCAAGGGTTTTATATTTTTCCCATCATAAATTCCATTTATTGATAGCATCTTGTACCTCCCATTATGTAAAAGGTTTTTACGTGCCGAATCTTAATTTTTCTTGGAGACCCCAGCACGATCTGCCGGCCTGTCCCGTTAATTCCACGGGGACCTACCCCAGTTAAATACGCTACGCATTTAACTGGGCAAGCGGAATTAACTTGATAGTATAGTAATTTCCTTTTTTAGAGCGGCGAAGCCGCATTATATAGAATCACGAAGCGATTGTATTACTTGATTTTTTATTTTCCCTTCCCGGATGAAAGGGAAAAAGTTCAATCGTGCCTACGATAATAAAATTCCGTGTTTCTGAATCTCACTTGCTAAGGGATTGCTGCTTTCAAAGTCCTCAATTCTAAAGGGATGAGGTTCAATGCGATCATCAATGCTTGCAGCCATTTTCATTAACTTCAGTCTTTCTTCGAATAAATCGTCTGAAAAATCAGGCGAGATCACCGCCACATCAATATCACTCCAAACAGCAGCATTTCCTCTTGAATGTGATCCATAAATATAGGCAGCCTGCACTCTATATTTTTTTCTCAATTCATTAATAAAAAGATTGACATTATTTTCTATGTTCTTTCCTGCTGTAGTCATTGATACATTTCATTGCTCCACGCTCTATGCTCTATGCTTATTACTCCCTGCTCTTTGCCCCATGCTCCCCACTCTAGAC
>JAQBHK010000451.1:0-6312 GCA_032127815.1 Desulfobacterales bacterium | reverse complement strand
GTTGATAAGCTCCGCGCAAAAATAACCGACGGCATGAAAGCGGTCGATCAGAAAGCGGGTGTTCTCATCTTGACGGACATGTTCGGCGGGACCCCGTCCAACCTGAGCTATTCATTTCTTGAAGAAGGCCGCGTTGAGGTCATATCCGGCGTCAATCTGCCGATTTTGATCAAGGCCATCAACACCCGCAGTGAAATGGATTTGAATAAACTGGCTAACAGCCTGGAAGCTTACGGCAAGACAACCATCCGGCTGGCCAGTGGAATCCTCAAGGGCAACAAGCGGGGTTAGTCTTTTGCTGCGGGTGTTTACGGCGGTTACAGAATCGGATATCGACGCCATTCTTCCCATAGAAAGTCACTCTTTTCAGCAGCCTTGGGAGCGCCGGTCTTTTTTAAGTGAGCTGGGGCTGCCCGGAGCTGAAAGCTTAGCCGTCCGCCACACGGACCCCGGCGGCCATCAGCATATCGTGGCATACATTTTTTTCAGGCTGGTGGTGGATGAAATGCATATCTTAAAAATAGCGGTTGCACCGGAGTGGCGCTGCCGGGGAATTGCCTCTGTGTTGATGAAAAAAAGTATGGAGTTGGCCGATACCAAAGGTTGCAACGCGGCTTACCTTGAAATGCGGCCCGCGAATACTGCTGCCATAATGCTGTATCGTAAACTCGGGTTTTGTGTGATTGGAAAGCGAACGAATTATTATTCAGAAACCGGCGAAGATGCGCTGGTGATGTACAAAAAATTAAGGGAGGTTGTATGAGCGTAAAAGTGGGTATTAACGGTTTTGGCAGAATCGGACGGCTGGTTTTCAGGGCCGCGTTGAATCATCCTGACATCGAAGTGGTCGCCATCAATGACCTGACGGACGCCGCTACTATGGCCCATTTACTGACGTATGATTCGGTTCACGGCAAACTGGACATGAACATTGAAGCCAAAGAGGGCTGCATTGAGGTGGACGGCAAGGCGGTTGTGGTCACTTCCATAAAAGACCCGGCGCAGCTCAAATGGAAAGAACTGGGCGTTGATATTGCTGCGGAATGCACCGGGCTGTTTACAGATGCCCAGAAAGCGGCCGGACACCTGCAAGCCGGCGCCCGCAAGGTCATCATATCCGCACCGGCCAAGAATCCGGACATTACCATCGTAATGGGAGTGAATTCGAATAAATACGATCCCCGCCAGCACCATATTATCTCAAATGCCTCCTGCACCACCAACTGCCTGGCGCCGGTGGCCAAGGTACTGCTGGAGAACTTCGGGGTGCGCTGCGGCCTGATGACGACCATTCATTCCTATACCGGGGATCAACGCCTGCTGGATTTTCCCCACCGGGATCTGCGGCGGGCCAGGGCGGCCGCCTTGTCGATGATCCCCACCACGACAGGGGCTGCCAAGGCGGTATCTCTGGTCCTGCCGGAGCTGGCCGGAAAACTTAACGGGCTTGCCATCAGAGTTCCCACACCGAATGTTTCCATCGTCGATTTTGTCGCCACAGTGGAAAAATCCGGCGTCACCGTAACCGATGTCAATGACGCATTCAAGACAGCCTCTCAAAAATCCCTGGCAGGCATACTGGGTTTTAGCGAAAAGCCGCTGGTGTCATGTGATTTTAACGGCTCTACTTACTCATCCGTTGTGGATGCCCCCATTACCTATGTGGTCGACAACATGGTCAAGGTGCTGAGCTGGTATGATAATGAGACCGGTTATTCCACCCGCATGGTCGATCTGGCGGCCATGATCGGTGAACAGTTGTAATAAAAGGGGTCAGGGACCAGGGATCAGGGGTCGGGGAACGGTGAATGCTGATATTGAGGCCCGAGCTCTGACCCCTGATCCCTGAAACCCGTGAACCTTGTTACCAAGGGAGAAAATCATGAAGACCCGCACCCCCCTCATAGCCGGAAACTGGAAGATGTTTAAAACCTGTTCCGAGGCGGTCGACACCGCTGTCGCCCTGGTAAAAAATGTGGCGGATGTCAGCGGCAGGGACGTGATGATCGCCCCGCCATACACGGCACTCCACTCCGTGTCCGAAGTTCTGGCGGGCAGCCGCGTTTCTGTGGGAGCCCAGAATCTGTTCTGGGAAAAAGAGGGCGCCTATACCGGTGAAATCTCGGCCGCCATGCTGGCGTCGGTTGGATGCCGGTATGTTATCATCGGCCATTCCGAAAGGCGCCAGTACTTTAACGAAACAGATGAGACCGTCAACCGGCGTATTCAGGCGGCTTTGAAGGGAGCGCTGATACCGGTTTTTTGTGTGGGCGAATCCGAACAGGTGCGCAATAGCGGGCAGACATTTTCTGTGCTTGACAAACAGATTAAAAACGGGTTAAAAAACTTTCTTGCTAAAGATCTGGAAAAACTGGTCATCGCCTATGAACCGGTCTGGGCTATCGGCACCGGCAAAACGGCAACCAGTCGCCAGGCTCAGGAAGTACATGAATTTTTACGTTCGCTCCTCAAAAAGAGCCTGGGACAGGAACTGGCTGATTCCATCCGGATTTTGTACGGAGGAAGCGTCAAACCGGACAATATTACCGAACTCATGGGGTTGCCGGATGTCGACGGCGCCCTGGTGGGCGGCGCCAGCCTGAATGCTGACACATTCAGTGCCATTGTTCATTATTAGGTATAAATTCCTCCGTTGACCTCACTAATTAAGGGGGCGGGGATGATTTTACTAAAAGCGGCGGTTTCACAGTTTTTTCAATGAAACGGCCGGAGGAGATTTATATTATGTCGATATTCTTAGTGATTTTACATGTGGTAGTTTGCGTCGCACTGATCATGATCGTGCTGTTGCAGACCGGTAAAGGTGCGGACATGGGAGCGGCTTTCGGCGGCGGCGGCAGCCAGACCCTTTTCGGCAGTACGGGTGCATCCTCTTTTTTAAGCAAGCTGACGACAGTGGCGGCGGTTATTTTTATGATCACCTCTTTTACCCTGGCCTACCGCTCCAGCAACCGGTCGGGAAGTTCGATCATGACGGAGACCAAGCCCCCGGTGGAGCAGAATGTCCCGGCCACCCCGGAAAAGGGTTTGCCGACTGAACCGGTGACGTCGGAACCCGCGGCCCCGGCGCAATCAAAATAACATCAGGTGGGTGCCTGTGACCCTTGTGCCGAAGTGGTGGAATTGGTAGACACGCTATCTTGAGGGGGTAGTGGGGAGACTCGTGCCGGTTCAAGTCCGGCCTTCGACACCAAACACACACTTTTTAAAGCGATTTCAGTTACTTACTGAAGTCGCTTTCGTTTTATATGCGATTATATGCGGTTGCCGTACACGATTTGGTACAAAATTTTCACCCATCAGAGCCGCTTCCAGCCCCTTTCGACCCTCTCCCGGAATCCAGTGACAGTAGATGTCCATGGTGATCGAAATCGAGCTGTGTCCCAGCTGCTTTTGAACATAACCGGGACTTTGATGGGCCATCAGCATAATGGTCGCATAGGTGTGCCGAAGATCATGGGGATTGCGTCTTGGCAGACCGCAGGCCTTACAAACCCGTTTGACAAGATCCTGAGCCTTTCTTTGGCTGTAGGGCCACTCGCCCGTTTCTTTGGGATCGGCAAACAGCAAATCAACTTTGGCGCCTTTTCCGGCCCTTAAATTTTCCTTTTTACAGTAGGCCAGATAGTCACAAAGTTCCGTGCTAAGGAAACCGGGCAAATCCACAAACCGGGTTTTACCAAACTTTGGCTTGCTAAAGCGCTTCAGCTTATAACTTTCGGACACAAGATACGTATGTTTGGTTAAGTATAAAGAACCGGCCCGCATCGCCAGCGTTTCTCCCAGCCGAAGCCCGGCATGGACCATAACCTTTAACATCAGCTGCTCTGCCGGGGTGCAGGAGCTTTCCGCCTGGGCGATAAAGAGATCTCTTTCCTCGCGGGTAAAGGGATCGGCATCCTTGACATTGCGCTGATGCTTGGGCGGAAGAATCTTTTTTAAAAGGCCGGTAGCCGGATTGGCCTCCAGCTTCTCATCATCGATCGCTTCATTTAAGATGCCGCTGATAACGGCATGAACCGCTTCAACCGTTGCCGGTGAACGCTTTTTGTAAAGGCTACGAAGAAGATCCTTGATGTCCTTCCGGCCAACCTTGCTGATCGGTTTATCAAAACCGGCATGCGGTTTTATATGCAGGCGGATGATCTCCTCATAGCGTTCATGGGTCCGCTCGTCCCAGCGCTTGGCATTTAGTTCGAGCCATTCCTGACTGTAATCGCTGAAAGTTAGCTCTGTTTTTTCCGGCTGACTGTCTGCCTGGGCAAAGTCTGCCGATACGATCCGTTCTGAAATGGCCTCAGCAGCCCTGATGGCCTTAATCAATCCTTCTCTTCCGGGTCCAATTGTTTTGTTGATGCGTTTACCCTTTTTTTCAATAAATACGGTCCATGTCTTGCGGGAGTCCTGCCTAACCTGGACCCCTTTGGCAATAAAATAAATGGGACCGAATTTGCCCCTTCCGGGGCTGTATTTTCTCCAAGGCATCGGTTTACCCCCTTTCTTTTAGCCCTGGCCGCATAATCGCAATTACCAAGGTATCAAAGAAAGGCTTTGATCTCAAGAAAGTTCTAAATTTAATTTTGAGAAGGTATCTTGAACCAGCTGGTCAAGGTCCGTGTCTATCTGTTCCTGATTTGCTCTAAACCGCTTTTTAAACCATCCGTCGAACTCTTCGGGATCCACCAGGATCTTTCTTCCCAGGCGGTAGTGGGGGAGTCCCATTTTTACGAATTTTCTGAAGGTGAACACCGAGATCGATTTTTCCTTGGAAATGGTCTTAAGATCTTGAATTTTCATAGGGTCGTCCCCCCCGATCGACCGCAACCCGTTATTTTATCGAATATTTTTCACCGTTTGAGCGGGCATTCCGGCTGGCAAAAAGGCCTGATGGCCGCTGAATGGCAACCATACCCCTGATAGCTCTTATGGTACGCGTAGGATGCCTGATTCATAATTTCACGCTCTGTAATTACCCGCTTGCCGTCATCGGGTCGATTTTTTGTAGCCCAGGTTCTTAACGCTGCGACCGCCACATCATATGGAAGGCCCAGCCTTTTAAAATGAACCGCCAGCCTAAAGCAGCTGACCCGCTGATAATGGGTCACCCCCTCCTGAAGCATCTTTTGGGCGCACGGCGGCAGACCAAAACGGGAAAAGTTTTCTGATTTTGGAACATCGTTTAAGGTTTTATTGCCAACAGGCGGGATCGTTAAGTTGTTTAACTCAATGATATCATCAAGACGGCTTTCATCCAGCCGCTCAACCGAATTAAGAAATTCCCACTGGTCTGGATACGGCTTCATCGTGGCCGGATCTAAAAAAACGGTTTTTCCATGCGGCACCAGACTACCAAAAAGCGGCGCATTGATAAAGTTTCCAAAAGAAACATTCTGGTCCAGGATATCCTGCTTTGGGAAAATTTCGACATCAGGATGTTCGATTTCAGATAGGATGTGTTTAACGACCGTTCTTGCTTTTGCTGCCGTAACGCCCTTTTCATTAAAAAAAATCCAGACATGAAATCCTTTGGATTTGCTGGCTTCCAGATAGGCCGGGAGCAAATAGTGCTGGGAAGAATTGATAAATTCTGACGGTGGAAACGGATCGGCGTGGTCAAAATCAACGGCAATCGCCTTTATCAAACTTCCATCGAGCAGGTAGACCCCATAAGGCTGCACACCCTTAAGGTGCGAAAGGATGACTTCATCGGTGACAGGTGCTTTCACCTGCCAGGACCGGCCGTTTAAAGGGTCATAGGTCCCATATACATCGGCAAGACCGCTGAAAAAGGACTTAAAAAGAGAAACCTTCCCTGGAGTACCAATTGTCTTTTTAATGCTTGTATGGCTCATTTTTCCATCCACAACAGATTGCCCCTGAACCTGCATGACAAAAAGGTTCAGGGCTTTACCTATAATTGCGGATGAAAGTGAAGTCCTGTTTCAGTTATTCCTTATGTTTCCTTTCAGCCCTTGATACCCGGGGAACTATGTTTGCACCCGCCATATGGTTTAAAATCAGATCAGGCAAATAATCGGCCAGTCTCGCGGGATCCAGATTAATTAATTCGCCAGGCAAATATCTTTTGTTTTGCTTAAAATAGGCATAAACCATGTTCACTTTTTCATTCCAGTCCTCACAATAAAGATGGCCGGCAAATACCCATTTTATATATTTTGCCCGTTCGGCCGTTTTGATCGACTCAACCAGCTTTGTCAGAACCATCTCAAGACCATCGATGCCTTTGCCGGTTGCATCTAAGAGGGCCCCGTCATAGCCTCTGGCTTCCTC
>JAQBHK010000450.1:0-2718 GCA_032127815.1 Desulfobacterales bacterium | reverse complement strand
CATCTTATTTCCTTTGCAATTATTGAAATGTTGGCAACTTAGTTCTTAAAATGTTGTGTTTTATGATAAAAAATATTTATACTGCCACAAAGGCACCAAGACATAAAGAAAAACATATGAAAACTTAGCTTTGTGTCTTGGTGCCTTTGTGGCAAACAATTTTTGGTTACGGTTTGTCTGCGAGTAAGTTAATAGTACATAGAGGCTAAAATAACAAGCCTATTTGCAAAAAAATCCCCCTCTCCGGACAGGCCGAAAAGGGGGATTCTGGTTGCAATTATACCTCTCCCCTGCGAACAGGGGAGAGGGTGTTGGTTATTGGTTTATGATGGCTACTCGATGTAATACGGACAATCGTCCGGATTCATCTTGTTATCCGGCCACATAGTCCAAGGTGTAGGCCAGTTTCATCTTGTCTTCCGGCCACATCTTCTTGCTGACCTTCTCTTTGCCGGGGTAGACATCTTTTCCGTCGATCTTCTCAACAAGCATCTCAAGAAAATGAAATTCCGTGATCTTGTACTTTACGATGAAGTCGGACGGCAGCAAGACGACCAGGCCGGTCTCCTTGGCACACTCCCATTCAAACGCTTCATTGGGAGCTGCAACTTCTTTACCGGTAGTGCCGATGTAGATTTTTTGCACTACACCGGAAACCTTCGCTCCCGGCTGCATGTCAAATTCTTCAAAGAGCTCATCGGATATGTGCCACCAACAGGCTCTCATATTGGCCTTGGCATATGCTTTGACGAGCATGGGGTCAAAGCCGCAGACCACCACACGACATTTTTCAGGCATATCAAACCTCCTTTTTACTTTCGTTGGTTTCCACTTTACTCAACTGGTCGCGTAAATCTTCAACCTGGCTGTAGCAATAATTCATAAACTCTGTGCCCTCGGATGGGGTGAGATGTTGATTCTCAAGCAACCTTGTGACATAGGGATAAAGCTGCGCATCGATTTCGTGGCGAAATTCCTGAAGCACATAATCGTTATCCCCGTCAGGAGATGCCCAACCTAAAAAACCTCTCTTCCAGTTGTCCAGCATCCCCTTGAGGGTGTCGAGTTCCTTGATTACGTTTGCTTCCATGCTACTTCTTCTTCTTGTCTTCAAAGGCATAGCATTTTTTAACCACGTTGAAATCTGCTAAGCACCAGTAATGGGGCCAGTGGATCTTTGTGCACCAACCGATAATGTCTGCGGGCGGAAACTTGGAGTCCTTAAGCACCGGCTTCAAGCCTGTGCAGCCCCAACATATATGGTCACTCGATTTTTCCGGAATCAAGATGGTATCCAGAAATTCTTCAGGTGTTAACTTTGCCATAGGACACTCCTTTCTTTTTTACCATTCGCCTACTTCGCCTGCAGCCAGTTTCTGTTGATACTCCTCCCAGATCTCAGGCGACAGTTTTTGAATATCCCAAAAGAAGCCGAAGCTGCCGGCCAAACCAGCCGACGGCGGTTGCGGACGCCATCCACGCACGGGTCGTCCCCGGATACTGAACTTGACCATGTCGGCGGTACCCGTCAACCAGGATCTGGGTTTGCACTGGTAAGGCCGGGTTCGGCCTTCGACACCGGGTCTGTAGTTGGAATAGCCATCGTAGGGCTTGTCCGCATACAGCGGGCTGGTGTCCGGCGTTTCACCGGGTCTTTCCTCAGGCCCACTGTACATAAAGCCCTTGATCATGTGGATATAGTACACCATACCGCACTCGGCACAGTTGATTGTGCCTTCCCAGTCCCAGAAACAATAAGGGTCGAGGTAGTTGATGGTGTCACATGTTTTTCCATCCACTTCTTGTTTGCACCAAATTATATCACACACTATACCACCTCCTTATTTATATCCAGGCCTTGTCATACCACTCCTGAATCTGGGTGAGCGGAACGCCGAGCATGTCACGGTAGATCTTCTTGTTATCGGCACCCACCGGACGCCAATGCCAGTTAATCCTGCGCGGGGTTTTTTCCATCAGTCCGCAGCTGTAGCCGCACTGCAGCAACATGTCGCCGAACAGGGGATCGTCCAGCCAGCGGACCGTGCCTCTTTCCCTGTAGTGCGGGCTCTCGTATACCTCGCGGTCATTGCGAACCGGTTCGGCCAGAATGCCGGCATCTTGCAGGGTCTTGGCAACTTCGGACCTGGACTTGTCTTCGGCCCATTTTTCCAGAGCAGTGTAAATCTCCACCTGAGCTTCGCCTTCGCAGCGTTCATTATGAGATTTATACTTATCATAAAGATTCTTCATGCCGGTAATGGCGCACAGCTCTTTAAAGTCTGCATCCTGGAAAGCGCTGACCATGACATAGCGCGCACAGAACTGATCCTGCGGGTTGTCGGCATCCGGAAAATCGGATTTGCCGCACAGAATGATGCCGTGGGCACAGAGCTGGGTGTCCCAGTTGCCCCAGCGCTGGCGGACGATACCGAACTTGCCGTACATCGGCAGAGTATGTCCGAGCATGCGGGTGGGGACCTGCACCTGGGAGAATTCGATCATGGTGCCCAGCCCGGTCTTGCGGCGATGGTGAATGGCCGCCAGGATTGCGGTGCTGATCATGTTGCCGGATTGCCAGTCAATGACCCAGTTGGTGCACTTGGTGGCATGGCCACCCATGTACTCGTGCATACCGGTTATGGAGGCGAGTCCAGCGTGGGCCTGGCCCAGAATGTCGTAGGAACCGCCGAAGATCTTGGGACCGTAGCCGAAACC
>JAQBHK010000449.1:0-4058 GCA_032127815.1 Desulfobacterales bacterium | reverse complement strand
ATAAGGTAATTAACTGCTGATCATTTTATAGATTAACAGTGTAAAACAATTACCCGGAATAGACTCTTAAAAATGGGACAAATTGTTATGAAACCCACATTATTGACCACGATCTCAACCGGGCTTGCGAGCTCGGCGAATTCAATCATGTGTGGTTCCATCATACCATTAAAATCAAATTATATTATGATGAAAGATAAAGAAATAACCCGATAATTTTTTGTTAAGAACTTGGAAAATAAAGAAAATTTAATACATACATTTGTTTATAATCAAATAATAAACCACTAAAAACTATTAGCTATGCCTAACTCAGTAGAAGAATTTATGGTGAAGATTATCGCCAAAAACCCTGGCGAAGTTGAATTTCATCAGGCGGTCAAGGAGGTTACTGAATCAATTATGCCGTTTATTCAGGAGAACCCTAAGTACCGTCATGCAAAGATTCTTGAAAGAATTGCAGAGCCTGAAAGGGTTTTAATATTCAGAGTCCCTTGGATGGATGACAAGGGTGAAATTCAGATTAACAGGGGATACAGGATAGAGATGAACAGTGCCATAGGACCTTACAAAGGTGGCTTGCGTTTTCATCCGACAGTGAATCTGGGCATCCTGAAGTTCCTTGCTTTCGAACAGGTTTTCAAAAACAGCTTAACCACATTGCCTATGGGCGGTGGCAAGGGCGGATCGGATTTTGATCCCAAAGGAAAAACTGACAATGAAGTAATGCGTTTCTGCCAGTCGTTTATGACTGAGCTCTTCAGGCATATCGGAGCAAATACTGATGTTCCGGCCGGTGATATCGGTGTCGGGGGCAGGGAAATCGGCTTTATGTTCGGCCAGTATAAGAGACTCAGAAATGAATTCACAGGCGTATTGACCGGTAAAGGCCTGGAGTGGGGCGGAAGCCTTATCAGACCGGAAGCAACTGGTTATGGCCAGGTCTATTTTGCTGAGGAAATGCTGAACACCAGAGGAGATAGTCTGAAAAATAAAATTTGTACAGTTTCAGGCTCAGGCAATGTGGCTCAGTATGCTACTCAAAAGGCCATTCAACTGGGAGCCAAAGTAGTTACTCTGTCAGATTCCAACGGCTATATTCATGATCCTGAAGGAATAAATGAAGAGAAGCTTGCATTTGTAATGAATCTGAAAAATGTAAAAAGAGGCAGGATAAAGGAATATGCTGATAAATACAATTGCACATACGTTGAAGGCAAATCAACTCCCTGGGAAGTTCCATGTCAGGTTGCCTTACCTTCAGCTACTCAAAACGAAATATCAGGTGCTGATGCAGCATTGCTAGTCAAAAACGGTTGTTTTGTGGTCTCTGAAGGCGCTAATATGCCATCAACACCCGATGCAATCGACCTGTTTCTTAAGAGCCGTATCCTTTATGGCCCCGGGAAAGCCGCAAATGCCGGCGGAGTATCTACATCAGGACTGGAAATGAGCCAGAATTCAATGCGTTTGTCATGGACCAGGCAGGAAGTTGACAGCCGTTTGCATCAGATAATGAAAGATATCCATGCTACCTGTGTGAAATACGGAAAGGAGAAGGATAACTATATTAATTATGTTAACGGCGCCAATATCGGCGGATTTGTTAAAGTTGCCGAAGCCATGCTGGCCCAGGGACTGGTTTAAGCTTTAAAGAGTGCCTGTTTTTTATCCGGGATGGCTCTCTCTTCATCAGTTTTGAAACGGTGAATTGAAAAACTATTCCAGATCTGTCCCCGGGGTGAAGGACAGGCACTTTTCCTTTGATTTTTTAATCAACTTCATCAGATCGTTCATTCTTAGTTCTTTGTATTATTTTATTGTGCCGGAAGACAAAATCCGGCAGAAGCTTTTATGAGTTTGATATTCAGACCAGACTACGACTTCCTTCAGCACTGATAATTCTGAATATTAAGCCGCGGGCGTTTTTAGAGAAGTTGGTATACAACTTTAAACCGGGCCATATAATATCTCGTATTAATATAAATCCAATACAGCAATGGATAAGCTAAGGAAAAACATCTTCAGGGAGACTTCATTTGAGCTTTTGATGCAGAAAAGGATTCGGTATGTGTTACTGATTTGCAGCAAATATGACGCTTTTATAATGGAAGAAGATGGGAAAATCGAAGAGAAGGTATTCAATGATTATGTCTCGTTCAATTTACGTTATCCACCTCGGTTTGTTCATGTTACTTCCGCAGAAAAAGCAATGGAAGTACTCTCCGGCAGGTCAATCGACCTTATAATAAATATGCTCAATATCAGCGACCTTGATCCTTTTGAGCTTTGCCATAAAATAAAAACCATCTATCCTGAAAAGCCCATCGTAATACTGGCTCCTGATTCAAAGGAATTTTCCCTCAGGTTGGAGAGTGAGAATTTATCATGTATTGATTATGTTTTTAACTGGCTTGGAAGTACGAATATCCTGCTTCCGATCATTAACCTGATTGAGGATAAATTAAATGTGGATGAAGACAGTAAATATGAGGGAGTACAATCCCTGCTGTTAATTGAAAACACCATCAAAAAGTCTTCGATCTATCTGCGCCATCTCTACAAAATAATTCTTGAACAATCACAGGAATACATGATTGAGGGTCTGAATGAGCATCAGAAGATGATGCAAATGCGCGGGAGACCCAAGATTCTGCTTGCCACCAATTATGATGAAGCATTGCATTTATTCGAAAAACATAAATCACAGCTTCTTGGGGTGATTACAGATGTTGATCCGGATCAAAACCACATTAAAACAAAGGAGACTATAGAAGCTTTTTTAAAACAGATCAAAGAACATGACCCTAACATTCCTGTACTAATTCAATCTGCCGATCCTGAAAATGAAAAATATGTTGGAGAATACTGTAGCGGATTCATAGATAATAATTCCAAAGCCCTTCCGGTAGAATTAAAATCTCTCATTAAAAAACACTTCTCTTTCGGCGATTTTATTTTTACTGATCCTGAGACAGGGCTGGAGATTGCAAGAGTTTCTGATCTGCAGAGTTTTCAGCGTAAGCTATTTGAAATTCCCGATGATTCACTTCGTTACCATTTCTCGAGAAACCATTTTTCCAAATGGCTCTACGCCCGTGCCTTGTTTTCTCTCGCCGAGTTTTTAAAGGAGATAGGTCTTGATGATTTTCCAAGTATTGATCAGGCCCGGCGGTTTATTTTCGATGCTATTGCCAATTTCAGGCAGAATAAAGGGCATGGCGTTATTGCAGAGTTTTATCGGGAGCATTTTGATGAGTATCTGACATTTACCAGGATCGGTGTGGGTTCAATCGGAGGAAAGGCCCGCGGATTGGCTTTTCTTGATTACATCATTAAACAAAATCAATATTTTGATAGTTTTGAAGATACCGTTGTCTCAATACCCCGGACAGTAGTGCTCAGCACAGATGTTTTTGATGAATTCATGACTCAGAACGATCTGTACGAAATTGGTCTGTCACATAAAAGTGATAAGGAAATCCTTGACGCTTTTATTAATGCAAGACTGCCAATGAGAATTCATAAAGATTTGTATGTCTTTATCTCAATAATTAACGGCCCTGTGGCAATCCGTTCATCCAGCTTGTTGGAAGATTCACATTTTCAGCCATTTGCCGGAATTTATTCGACTTATATGATCCCAAAAGTTGAAGATGAGGTGGTTATGCTGGAGTTGCTTAGCGTGGGTATAAAAAGCGTTTTTGCATCTGTTTTCTTCAAAGACAGCAAAGATTACATGAAAGCTACCTCTAACCAGGTGGAGGAAGAAAAAATGGGTGTCGTCCTCCAGGAAGTATGCGGACAACAGTATGAAAACAGGTTTTATCCAACAATTTCAGGAGTGGCAAGATCGATTAACTTCTATCCCATTGAGCCTGAAAAATATGAAGATGGAATTGTCAGTCTGGCATTTGGGTTGGGTAAATATATTGTTGACGGTGGAGTTGCACTCAGATTTTCTCCAAAATTCCCGACGAAAATATTGCAGTTGTCAGACACTAAAATGGCATTGCGTGAAACCCAGCACGAATTTTATGCCCTTGACCTAAATCCTG
>JAQBHK010000448.1:0-5726 GCA_032127815.1 Desulfobacterales bacterium | reverse complement strand
CGTGGGGTTCAGGTGGAATTTCCCATGGATCAAAGCTGCTGCGGTTTGCCCTTGCTGGCGGCGGCAGAGGAAGAAACAGCCAAAGATGTGGCCCTTCAGAATCTGAGGGCCATGCACGCCGGGAGTTACGATTACATCCTTACCCTGTGTGCTTCCTGCGGTTCGCATTTGAAGCACAATTACCTTAAAATGTTTAAGTCGGATCCCGATGCCCCGGAAAATCTGAAGCAGTTCACCGATAAAATTATTGATTTCAGTTCTTTTATGGCAAATGTGCTGAATATCTCTGCCAAAGAGTTCAAAGCAGCCCCTCAAAAAGTAGCCTATCACTCCCCCTGTCATCTTTGCAGGGGGCTGCAGGTCACCGAGGAACCACGCAAGCTGATCGAAATTGCAGGCTATGAGTATGTGCCGTCTAAAGACGAAGATGTCTGCTGTGGATTCGGAGGCTCTTATTCGGTTGATTTTCCTGAAATATCCGCAGAAATTCTCAAAAAGAAGCTGGATAATGTACAAGATTCGGATGCCCGGCTGCTGGTAACAGACTGCCCGGGCTGTGTAATTCAACTTCGCGGCGGGATGGACAAACGCAAGAACAAGATACAAGTCAAGCATATTGCTGAGATTGTTGCCGAAGCATTAAAATAAAGAATCCCCCGCAATGCGGGGCAGGCTTGGCCCAGAGAGCCAGGCTTTGGTTTGGAGAGGCTCTGGATTTTGCAGAATGTGAAAAGTTGAGGCACGCTGCTACGGCAGAATTCATATCACCTTAAAGAAAATGAAATGACCGGACGAAAAGCAGACAGATAATCACGTATTTTATGGATCATGAAAAAATCTTCAAAGAACAGGCTAACACCCAGGCAGCAGTCATTCTTTCCCGGTAACAACCTTTTCGAAAAAATTGCAAGGGCTGTCTGCCGCGCAGGAACGCTCCCAAGAAAAGAGCTCTATGAAGCATGGGAAATGGCAAAAAGGGTGCGGCGAAGATACAGGGGGGGCAGGGTTATAGATCTTGCCTGCGGTCATGGCCTTTTGGCGCATATAATGCTCATACTTGATGATAGTTCAAAGACAGCCATCGCTGTGGACAACGAAATCCCTTTAAATGCAGGCAAATTATCCGGCGAATTGATTACATCCTGGCCAAGACTGAAAAATAGAGTCATTTACAAACAAGTGCCTTTCCAGGAAATCACCATTCTTCCGGATGATATTGTGGTCTCAGCCCATGCCTGTGGATCTTTAACCGATCTGATTATTGACAAGGCCGTTGAACAGCATGCCAGGTTAGCGGTTCTGCCCTGCTGTCATGATTTGAAGGAATCTTCCACAGGCGGCCTTGAAGGTTGGATGGATAAAACCCTTGCCGTGGATACAAAAAGAGCAATGATGCTTATATCAAAGGGATACCGGATTGTGACCCAGAAAATTCCTTGCGATATCACGCCAAAGAACAGGCTGCTGATGGGAGAATATCTAAAAAGCGAATCAGACGTTTAGCACAGACAGGTGATTGTGGCCAAAGCTTGAATCGTGAATTATAATTTATTTTATGCATTATGTTTTTAATTAGAGCCTAAGCGGTGTCCGGCCCTTGAATTGGGACATTGACACGAACCGATTTGTTGTATATGTATTGAATTTTATCAATCAACCCCCCAATCGAGCCAAAACAAAACACGGGCCGGGCAGCGGATTGCAATCGGAAACGGATTAGAGGAGCTATGTAATGAAAATCGCCTTTCCGTCCCAGGAAAATATGGGCCTTGACAGTCCGGTTTACAGCCATTTCGGGTCGGCCCGCTTTTTCATCATCGTAGATGCTGCAACCGGTGAAGCGGAAACCGAGAACAACAGTGACCTCGATCACATTCACGGCCAATGCCAGCCGCTGGCCGCCCTTGGCGGCAAAACGGTCGACGCCGTGGTAGCAGGCGGCATCGGGGGCGGTGCGCTGCGCAAGCTTGACAGCGCCGGCGTTTCAATCTATCGGGCCGTGGAAGGAACAATTGCCGAAAACTTAAAACTCTTTAAGATCGGAAAACTGCCAAAGTTTGAAATGAAACATACCTGTTCCGGCCACCAGATAAATGGGCAATGCATTCATTAGTTGCAGAATTTAGATAGTGTCCATCGTGTTCATGTTGGATGCGTGGATGGGCACCAGCTAAGAGGAAAGAAGATGGATCAGAATCAAACGATTGGCCAAAATGATGCGGCCAGTGTTAGGGAAATGCTTTCCGGCGCAGGATATTCAGACGAGGCGATCGAGTATTATATTGAAAAACGGCATGCCGGCGCCCTGGTTGACGCCAGCCATATATCTGAAATGACAGGTACCTGCGGCGATACCATGAAGATTTTTCTTAAGGTGGACCAGGACATAATAACAGATGCCAAATACCAGGTACTCGGCTGCCCGGGGGCCGTTACCGCCGCCATGGCGGCGGTCGAACTGATTAAGGGCAAAAGCCTTGAGCACGCCCGAACCATTAATGACGGCCATATCTTCAAGATGCTCAAGGAGATCCCCGCCAAAAAACATCACTGCATTCAACTGGCAGTAAAAATACTCAACAAAGCCCTGGATGAATATCACAGCGGAAAAGAAGTTGCCGGCAACGTGGAAGGGGATTGCACCGGCTGCGCACCTGAAGACTGCTGCAAAGAAGACCTGCGTTAAAATTTATCCGGAAGGAGAAAATATCAATGCCACTTTTCGATTTTTTGTGTCTGGACTGCGGGAAAACTGTAGAGCTTTTGGTGGCAGGGTCATCGGACAAACCCGAATGTCCCGCCTGCAACGGCTCTAACCTCAAAAAGCTGCTTTCCGCGCACTCTTCCCTCTCCGGGTCAGCCGGTCAGAATATGCCGGGGCCGGGAGATACGGCCTGCTGCGGAGCCTCTCCGACCCAGGCCGCCTGTGCCGGACCTGGAAGCTGCTGCGGAAAGAACCCGCTGTAAGGCCTTTATCTTACCGACCCTGCACGCATGCCAATATGGGGGGCTACCCCATTAAGGCAATAGGGGACACCCAGGATACAAAATGTCCCCTATTGCCTGTTTACAGTCAATTTTTATCAACCCTGCTCAACCGGTGGTAATGGGATCAGGTTGGCAGTTGTGCCTCAGGAAACACTCGATGACCCAAGAATCGAGTTCATATCTTTGCTAGTGATTATAGTTTTAAATCCATATATTTCATATAGTTATATTGATAGCGCAGACTGTTTAATGATGATATTAATCACAAATAAAGATGTGAACCCAATTACTTTTGAAATTTTACATTGATATGGAACAATTCTCAGTACTCATCGGCGCACTCATTGCCATAATATTATCAGTTGGTTATCTACACGTTTCCGAAAAGATTAAAATTAGGAGTGAAGTGCTTCTTGAAGTCGTTGGTTTTTGGGATAAAATATATCACCATCTTCAGAATCTTCATGTTGATAATAATGCAGTTGGCACAAAAAAGGACCCTGATCTTACAATTGAGGATTATCGGTATTTAAGCAGAGAATTGACTGTACTTCTCACATCTACCAAAATCCATGAAAAAATGGCGATAGCTTTTGGAGAAGAAGAGGAACTTGGTCTGTTCCTTGAGTTAAGCAGCCAATTGCACCAAGTTGCGAATATATTGCGCAAAGCCACGCAAAGCGCCGGGATTAAAGAGGGACAACAAGTCTGCCAACTTTTCAAGGATAAGATCGATCCGTTACGACACAAGCTAATACGAGACTTGATAAACGGGGCAACGATTACCGGAATTCTGCTCGATATATATAAATGTCAGATGCCTACATTTCATAAGATAGCATCTAACTTTATAAAACCAAAAATCTAACCTTTCTGCTTCAAGCTGACCGTTGTTCCGCTACCGCTCCAGACCACCAGGTGAACCGCAACGTTTTGCATATACTTATAATATGCCTATCCGGTTTACTCAGGGAAAGAAAGGTCTACTTTTCCTTTTTAAATTATTTTTAAATGTGTTATAATTTTTGCAACAGACCTTTTAACAACCCCTTACAACTCATTGAATAATAAGCGTAATCGCCTATTTTTCTGAAAATACGGGTAGGCATAACTTACAAAGATACGACCAGTCATATAGCCAGTAAATGATGAAGAGGAAGTGACATCTTGATCATTTCGTTCTCACAGTTCGGGACACTGAAAAGAGAGTCCCGTTCTATTGTGATGTGCCTGGCATGAAGAAAGTCGTTTTTGCTGAGGGCATTTGGGGTCAAAAGGATAGCTTGGCCCGGCCCCGATTAAGCTTACTCAGGCAACCGGTATACGGTATATGAATCCTATAATATATGATGGGTGAAAAAATGGAAAAAAAATTTGATGGTAAACGGAGTGTAAAATTAGGCACTGCAAAGCATCCTGCTGTTGTTAATGTAAAAACAAAAAAAAGAATGCAAGAAGTCGCAAAGATTTTTGAGGAAAACGGATGGAAACATACAATTGAAGTAGTACGGGACAAACCGGAAGATATTACCGATTTAGAAACATTATTGAATTGGCCGAAACCAAAGGAAGCCGAGAAAAAAGTCGGACGCAACGATCCCTGCCCGTGTGGAAGTGGAAATAAGCATAAAAAATGCTGCGGCAAATAAGGCTGTTTCAGATATCACAAGCATAGTCCGCGCATAACTACCTGCTTAACACCAGCGTTTTTTTTGTAAAAACGACGTATACGACAGCTTCGTTATCCGCAATTAAAAAATGGCCGAAATTCCTTACAGTCGCTGCGAAGCACTGCCGCAAGGCAGAACATTCCCTGCAGCTTGACTTCAACAGGCTCAGTCGAATCGCTGCAGGGAACTTTCAATCATGGAATGCTGTGGACACGGCTGTGGCCCTGGCTGACAAAACCTTGGGCGTAAATGTAAAAGGAAAATGAGATGACAATTTCAGCGGATAAATATGTACATGGTTATTCAGAAAGAGAAATTGAAAGGCTTGTTGATCAGGCAACAACATTAACGGAACTTTTACACAATGACACGAAATATCCGGCGGGTGCATCAGTGTTGGAGGCTGGATGCGGTGTGGGGGCCCAAACAGTCACATTGGTAAAAAATAGTCCCGCAGCACGCTTTACTTGTGTAGACATATCTAAGGAGTCTCTTCAGATTGCAAAAATGAGTTTGGATGCAACCGGACACCGGAATGCCACTTTCAAACAGGCTGATATATTCAATCTGCCCTTTCCGGATAATAGCTTTGACCACATTTTTGTCTGTTTTGTACTTGAACATTTAAAAAATCCGTCAGAAGCATTGCTTAAACTCAAAGCAAAACTAAAACATGGCGGTTCAATCACCGTGATCGAGGGAGACCACGGTTCAACATACTTTCATCCGGACAGCCGGAAAGCCTTGCGGACAATAAAATGCCTGATTGACCTTCAAGCTCAAATAGGCGGCAATTCCCTCATTGGAAGGCAATTGTTTCCTCTTTTAACTCAAGCAGGTTTCGTTGATCCGTCAATTTCTCCAAGGATGGTTTATGTTGACTCAAGCAGACCGGATTATGTTGAAGGTTTTACGAAAAATACCTTCATTGCCATGGTCGAGGGCGTTAGGAATCAGGCAATTGATACTGGGATTATTGATGAAACTACATGGGAACAGGGGATAAAGGACTTATATAGGGCAACAGAAAAGGACGGTACCTTTTGTTACACATTTTTTAAAGGTATT
>JAQBHK010000447.1:0-3658 GCA_032127815.1 Desulfobacterales bacterium | reverse complement strand
TGAAATCAAAGCCTGGTCCTCTATGCCAGGATTCTTTACCCTCCTGCAACCAAAGGCAGAAGAAACACCTCGACATCATCCGGAATCAGAGTTTTTTCAAAGTTAGGTTTAGAGACAGATTTGTCATTGATGCGAACAACCGCATATTGGCAGGAATTGTCCAGTTCGTGCAGCAGATCTGCAATTGTCATTCCTTCTCGCCAGGAGTGCGGTTTTCCATTGACCCTGATCATTATTCAACGCCGTGTAACTTTAGCAGTTCAAGAACTTCGGGAAAGTCAATACCAAGGCGGGTCACGGTAGCAACTGTGGGGATGCCGTTTGGGGTCCAGCCCCTGCGTGCATATACTGCATCCTTGAGTTTTTCATAACGCGCTTCACGGAAATTTCGCAGCAGGGCGACTTTTTCTGCGGTTGTCTTGTCTGTTATGTCGAGGTTGTGTTCCTCGACAAGCTGTTTGTCGTAGCGTTCTTGGCGAGATTCATATTCAACGACTTTGACCGGTCCTGCTGAACGGTAGGGGATATTGTCCTGTTGGCGCTGTCCGAAACCCATTTTAAGGTTGAAGATACGCTGGAAGTTGTAAACCGCTTCGCTCATGCTAATAAGGCCGTCCGGTGTTGTCTGTTTGCCGGTTACCGAAGTGAAATACTGAGCATACCATTCCACATGTTGCATGACTTTGGCAGGTTCCTGGGTGTTTTTATTGTCTTCCGGTATAATATCGTTCCAGGGAAGCTTGCACAGGCCGCACAAACTAAACCAGGTTCTAAACATGGGAAACCAGTGCAACGCTTCGGCTTTTTGTTCAAAAGTCGGCATAAAGTTGTGCACCATATCAAGAAAGATCAGCCAGGCTTCGTCATGCTGCGGGCCCTTGAGCGCCAGGCCGTAACCCCCCTGTTGCGCCAGCGACTCCTTGGTCATGTACAAGGAAAACTCCAGTCCCTTGGCTTCCATGCCGATATCTTGCATCATATCGAGATCAGCGCCAAAGTCTTTAGAGAAAATAGACTTCATTTTGCGAACACCCTGACCCACGATGTGGCCAAAGCCTTCTCCTGCGGCCATTTGATGCACGATTTCAAGCGCGGTCAGCCGGTTGCCGAAAGAAAGATCCAGCCCGCCGGTGTGAGTTTCGTTAATCAAACCCATCTCAAAGCATTCCATGGCAAAGGCCAGACCGGTTCCAGCTGAAATCGTGTCAAGCCCGTAAGCGTCGCAGTAAAAATTCATTTCAACAATGGTGTGAGGATCAAAGATGCCCAGGTTTGAACCGCAGCCGGCAACGGTTTCATATTCCGGACCGTCTACATACACTTTGATCCCCTTGTACGGGCCGGTTAGAGGAACAAAGTCTTTGACGCCGTGCGAGCAGGCCAACGTACACCCCATCCAGCATCCGTCATACCCGGCGTCAAAAATGCGCCGGTAAACTTCCTGACCGATATTGTCCGCTTCAGGATGGCGGCCGTATTGGAAATTGTTTACAGGAAGCAGGTCAAAATCATTCATAATCGAAACCAGGAAAGTAGTTCCAATGGTTGACATTTCGTTTTGTTTCGGATCCAGAGCCGTAATTTCCCGGGAGTGATTGCGCCCGACTATTTTCAAGGTGTCCATATCAGCCGGATTATTTGTTTTGGCCGTAACGGTGTCCCAGCGGGCTACAACCGCTTTTATTCTCTTGTCGGCAAAGACACTGCCGATACCGCCCCGTCCGGCCTGTTTATATCTGGCTCTTTTGCGTTTTAAATCATACCATGTGAAATTCAGACAGCCGATGCGCGTGTTTTTGGCGCCGCGCCCGGTGGAAACGACCGAGATGTTGCGAGGTTTTCCTTGGGCGAAGTATTCCGTTAATACGGCTGAAAGATCATAGGAGTCATCCGGCAGCCCGACAGTCTCTAAAATCTGAACCTGCCCTTTGATCCCATCGACAAAAATTACAATGTCTTGGGATGCTTTGCCTTTGATTTCCAAGGCGTCAAACCCGGAAAATTTCAGATAAGGGCCGAAATATCCTCCCACATTGGAGTCGATTACGGATCCTGTTAAGGGAGAGATCGTCGTTACAATGCTTTTTCCGGAACCGGGATATATGGGTGTCCCGCCCATGGGGCCCGAGGCAATACAGATGGCATTTTCAGGATCATTCCATTTGGTTGTGCTGCTGACGGCATTCCATAGCAACCATAGATCGAATCCTTTGCCGCCGATAAAGATAGCCTTCATTTTATCGGTAACCGGCTTTATTGAAATAGCTGCATCAGAAATATCACAGCATAACGTTTGCCCGGCATAACCGTTTTCAATCGCCGGCCGGTCATAATCAAATGTTTTAATCGTTTTCATTTCAAATTGTGTTATTATTACATCCCCAAATTTTGACAATCTCGAAAAAAAATCAAAAAAAGACTATTTGTTGGAAAAGTTTTTGGTTATTATCTCCCCCAGTTCCTGGGAACGTTTGGTGGCGGCTTCCACAGCATCCATCAGGGTCGTGCGCAGCCCTCCTTTTTCCAAAGTATGAATGCCGGCAATGGCGGTTCCGCCGGGAGAGGTCACCATATCCTTTAACTTCCCGGGGTGTTCCTTGGTCTCCATCAACAGTTTGGCGGCCCCTAAAACCGTTTGGGTTGCAAGGAAAAGGGCGTCCTGCCTTGCCAGCCCCACCTTGACCCCGGCATCAGCCAAAGCATCGACAATTAAAAAGATGTAGGCGGGTCCGCTGCCGCTTAAGCCGGTTACGGCATCCATAAGAGCATTCTCTTTTAAAAATATGGTTTTACCCATGGAATCGAAGATGGCCATCGCCATTTTGACGTCATCTTGGGAGGCATTTTCTCCGGCCGCCACGACCGTGGCGCTTTCTTTAACGAATGCGGCAATGTTGGGCATTACTCGGATCAGGCGCAATTTTTTCTTCAGACAAGATTCAATAGCGGCCAAAGGAACGCCGGCTGCAATGGAGATAATGAGTTTGCTCATATCCAGTTGAGATGCTGTTTCGACCAGTACCGGGGCGATGATCTGGGGTTTGACCGCATAGATAATAATTTCGGATGCTTTAACCGCATCGAGATTATTTGTAGTGACAGCAACCCCATATTTTTCTTTTACGGATTCAAGGTGATCTTCCCTAATATCCGTACAGATAATATTTTCGGCTGCGGTTAACTTCGATGAAATCAGCCCGCTGACGAGGGCTTCCCCCATATTCCCGGTTCCGATCATGCTGATAGTTTTGTCTTTTAACATTAATTCGATTCTCCCTTATACGGTTGTCAATAATATTATTTCTTCAAGTTTGGCTCCCTCTTGTGGTATTGAGAAGTTGCGCATATGCGAGTTAACTGCTTGAATCTAATATGCATTAAAACTATTAAAAAGCCCTTAAAACTCCCTGTAAGAGATGCGGGCTTGCAATATGGCATCTTTTTACCTTCTGAATATTCAGTATGTCAATGATTTTGCCTGAAATATCTTGACTTATCTGCCATAATATAATTAATTTTCACAATAAAAATTTTTCTCTGCAATCAGCCCCCAAAGATAAAAGGTCTTTATATATATGTTTATTATAGGTAATTTTTTAAAGGCAGTTGCCATAGTCCTTAATTATGTTCTCTCTTTTTACATGTGGATCGTTGTGGC
>JAQBHK010000446.1:0-5666 GCA_032127815.1 Desulfobacterales bacterium | reverse complement strand
CAGCGGCGCTGCGGTTGCCTTCAATGTCGTTTTGCTGAAAGTAGAAACCGGACAAAAGATATGGAAGGCAACTTTCGATAAAACCCAGCGAACACTGTTAGACAATGTGCTTGCCATTAAGGGTTCGGTAAAACCCGGCCTTAAATGGCTTTCTGCGAACGAACTGGCGCGCCTGGGTGTCAAAGAGGTCTTCAAAAAATTTCCTTATTAGCACGAATCTCAGCTATTTCAGGCAGGCAGCGGTATCTAAACAGTTGTTTTGCGTTTGCGACGGGCTTTGCGGCTCGATTTAATTTTTTTGACCAGCCTGTCTTTTTTTACTACCAATTTTGCTTTAAGCTTGGTTTGATATCCGGCAACTCGCTCTTTAAATCACGAGAAAGGTGGGGGATGACGCCCGTTCCCCAGCCTTCTTGTTGCTTACGCCTGGCAATCAAACGGCCGATTTCCCAATACAACAGGACCAACTCCCGATTGACGGCAAGGTTGGCTTTTACCTGCGCTATACGGATACGCTCCTTAATATCCTCGAGTAACCGGGGCTTGAAAACCTGGGACTTCCGGGAGCCTCAAAAATTGAAATGTAAAGCAACGTCACAACCCACTTCTCTATTCTGTCAAAATCAAGTATAGGTCGGGGCACATCAACGATATTTTCCCCGATAGGGAACTCGGGATCTTCGACTTGCTCGGGGGACAAAAGCTACCATTTTTTGGACGGACACTGATTAAGAAGAATCAAAATTTTATAAGAACCCCTAATAGTTGTCGAATTCATACGTCAGTCCGAAGATATATCGCCTGTCACTGTTTTTTTTCCCCAACGCCGGCCGGTTGTTGTAATCGTAATCAAACTCAAAGGTCGCATAAAAACTTTGAACCAGGGGCAGACGAAATCCCTGCTGGGAGCGCAAGAAAAACTCGTCCGGGTCTTCCATCCGGACATATCCTTCGTGGAGGTGGAAAAACTTTAAGCGATCCGGAATTATTTGCCAGTTAAAGCCCACCGACCAGCGTCCGGAAGTGTAATCCTGGTTTACGCTGACTGCACGGTTCTCGTTCACGTATGAAATACCGGCCTCAGCGAAGAGGCTGATGCTTGAAGATTCGATGAACTGGTAACCGAGTCCCGGACCGACCGTGTAGCGCAGGTCCAGATCCTGGAATTTATCATGTTCGATCAGACCCTGGCTGTAAGTGAAAAGCTTTTTGGATAAAAAATAATCGTATTTTAAACTGCCGGAGGCATTCTGGACATCGATCACATCGTTGGTTTCGTTGTAATTCCCTTTGGCTCTTATGGTTCCGCGATGGTGATCGGCCCGGAATTGCAGCATGGCCGAACTGTTGACCCCTCTGGAATCCGTATTCCCCGACGCCATGCTTCCACCGGCGACGACATTACCCTTCCAGCGGGTTCCCGGCGGCGGATTAATCGCCTTTAAATCGGTAAGCGCTAAGGATTCCGACGTATTAGTTTGCGCATTGACAATTTCAAGCAATCCCAGGGAGGAACATTCGGCCCGCCCGGTCAGGACCTTTTTGCTTTGCAGCAGAAAGGAATGATCTTTGGTCGTTTTTACGCACACCACCTGATCCCGTTTAATCGAAAGCTTACCGGCATAAACGGTTTTGATAACGATGACTTCGGCGTCCATCTTGACGATTTCTCCAGTCAAACGGTCTCCGTTTGTTAAGCGAACCTCAGCTGCCCCTGCCGGTGTCAAAATTAGTAGTGTAATGATACCGGCCGCGATAAACGTTCGAATTACTTTAATCATCATGACATGTTTTCCTTTATCTCACCATTCCGTCCGAAACCTGGGTTGTAAAAGCGTCCAGCATTTGGATTTTTAGCTGGCGTTTGTCGTCGTTGGCCAGGTGAACCGTGCGGGTCGGGAACGCAAAATCAATACCTTCCGTCTCAAAACGCCGCATGATTTCCAGACAAACTTTTTGCCGACCAGCGGCACCAACAAATCGTCCGTGGTACTTTCGGTGGAAGCGGCCCATTTCTTCAAGTGAACATCAACAATGGCGACCAGGCGCATGATAAACCATATGATGGCAATGGCCGCGCCCACGTCGGCGGCCTTCTGCACGACGAGATGAATTAAATTCGTGCCGTCCGGTTGCCTAAAATTAACAAACAGCGGAGCCAAAACAGCATAAATACCGTACACCCAGATAAAAAGAGACAGCGGTCTAGAGAGCGCTTCAAGCACAAGTACACGGATGGGAGCCGTTTCCATGTCAATGGCCGGATCCCCTTGGTGGCGACGAATGACCGCCTGCGTCAAACGCTCTGTCACCGCCACAACAAACAGCAACAAAAGACAAAACAGCAGTTTCATCCAGGTGATGCCCGCCAAAATTTCGGCGTTGATCCACCCACCGAATCGAGATGCGGCTTTTTGGCCGAAACGGTCGATACCGTCGCTGATTTTTTCACCGGCGCGGTCCAATTTTGTGGGTTGTAGATCTTTTTTTGCTTCCGCCGCCGGCTGACTTGCCTCGGGCTTCACGGTGCCTTCTTTGCCCGCTTTTCCGGTTTGCCCCCACAATGCACCGGGCAGGACCAGGCCAAACGCAAATGTAAAAAAAACACTAAATATAATGATTTGTCGTCTACAGTTTGGCATGACGTCCTCCTTTGTACCTGTCTTTCATTTTCATCATAGACCGTTGACCTTTTTGGCTGCAAATGTAAAGATACTTTATTGGATATGCCTCCGACAAATCAAGACCGGATTAAGTATTTTAACCAAAAGAATGCTTTTGATTTCATCGCTGTGTTTGCAATCGTCTCGATCACAGGTCAGGGTCGTTCTTAATTTCTGCATTCTGCGTGAAATATGAAAGTCTTCGCTTCAAGCAAGATTCAGATAATAAAACATTAAATGCCATGGAGAAAAAATGAATCCGTCGCCTGTTATTGCATATTTTTCTATGGAAGTCGGTCTTGAATCGGAAATGCCGACTTACAGCGGCGGGCTGGGTGTTCTGGCCGGCGATACTTTAAAAGCCGCCGCCGATTTGAACATCCCCCTGGTAGGCGTAACCCTCTTATATCGCAAGGGATATTTTCGACAGCACCTGGACGACCGGGGCAACCAATCAGAGTCTCCGGTCGACTGGTATCCGGAGGAATTTTTAGAACCGCAACGGCCCCGCATATCCATTACCATCGAGGGACGGACGGTACACATCCTCGTCTGGCGCTATCTTATTCAGGGCATCAGCGGGTACGACGTGCCGGTCTATTTTCTGGACACGGCCGTGGAAGGAAACGACGCCAGAGATCAAGCGTTAACCGAGCAACTTTACGGAGGAGACGACTTCCACCGGTTATGTCAGGAAACCATCCTCGGTTTAGGGGGTATGGCCATGCTTCGCGCTCTCGGATACAAGAAAATCAAGGCGTTTCACATGAATGAGGGCCACTCTGCTTTGCTGACGCTGGCGTTGTTGGAAGAAAAAAAACAGGCCGAAGGATTGGGTGCCGCAACCATGGAGGATATTGATGCAGTGCGGCAGCAGTGCGTGTTTACCACCCATACACCCGTGCCGGCCGGCCATGATAAGTTTCCGGTTCAGATGGTCCGGCAGATGCTGGGCAATGAGCGCGCCAATTTCCTGGAAACCTTTGGGTGCTGTGTGGACGGGGCTCTGAATATGACCTTCCTGGCGCTTTATTTTTCGCGTTATATCAACGGGGTCTCTCACCGGCACGAGTCGATTTCTCAGGATATGTTCCCGCAATATCCGATCAACTCCATTACCAACGGCGTACACGCCCTTACCTGGACCACACCTCCTTTCCGGCGTCTTTTCGACCGCCACATCCCCGAGTGGCGGCACGACAACCTCTATTTGCGTTATGCCACTTGCCTTCCGCTGGATGAAATCATCGCCGCCCATGCCGAGGCCAAACGCGAATTGCTGGCGCAAGTGCAACGGCGAACCGATATTGAGCTGGACCCGGCGGTGATGACCGTCGGCTTTGCGCGACGGGCCACGCCATACAAGCGGGCCGATTTACTCTTTGCCGACCTTGAACGATTAAAACAAATATGTTCACAGGCCGGTTCCATTCAAATCATTTACGGGGGTAAAGCGCACCCCCGGGATGAAAGCGGCAAAGATATGATCCGGCGCATTTTTCAGGCCAGAGAAGCCTTGCAGGATCGGGTGAAGATCGTCTATCTGGAAGAGTACGACATGGAAATGGGGAAATCGATCTGTGCCGGGGTCGATGTGTGGCTCAACACGCCTCAGAAACCCAGGGAAGCTTCCGGCACCAGCGGCATGAAAGCGGCCCTCAACGGCGTCCCCAGCCTGAGTGTACTGGACGGCTGGTGGATCGAAGGTCATGTGGAAGGGGTGACCGGCTGGTCCATCGGCGATAGCTGGAAAGCTGAAATCGATCCTTCCGGTGAAATTTCTTCATTGTACGGCAAGCTTGAATCCGTGGTTTTGCCCATGTTTTATCAGCAGCCGCGCAAGTATGCCGAAGTCATGCGATCGGCCATCGCTCTCAACGGCTCGTTTTTCAATGCCCAGCGGATGATGTTTCAGTACTTGAAGAATGCCTACGCCGATAAAGAAAACCACTGACCGCGTTGTTGCACCCCTGTTCATTCTTTAGAAGTAGTTTCCATAAATATGCAGTGGTTGAAACAAAAAATTATTTTTAAAATCGCTATACTTCATGAAATGTCCGGGATAAACGGTATGTTTTTACCGGACATGCTGCTGTTATCGATAAATGATAAAAATGATATAAATAACGTATATGCATATCGAAACGATACCTTCCCAGCGGTCCAGCGAGCGTTTTTTCCCGGTAAACATAAAGACAAACAGCAGCAGACTTGCCAGAATCACCATGCCAAGGTCGATATTGCTGGTGATGTTAAACGGCAGCGGATTTATGATGGCGCTGATGCCAAGAACAAAAAAGATGTTAAAAATATTGGAGCCGACTATGTTGCCGACCGCAATATCGACATTTTTGCGATAGGCGGCCACAGCCGAAGTGGCCAGCTCCGGCAGCGATGTGCCCACCGCCACCACCGTCAACCCCACCGTGGACTGGCTCAAACCCAGTTTTAAAGCCATATGGACGGCACCGTTGACGATCCACTCCCCGCCGACGACCAAGCCGGCCAATCCTGCTATAATCAGCCCGATGGATCTGACGGTTCCATGGGCCTTGGCGGGTGCATGATCCTCGATGCCTTTTATTTCAAAAGCAATAGTTATGGAATAGTATAGAAATATAACAAAAAACGACAGCAGGATCAGACCGTCCGATCGCAGCAGAACCGACTGGTTCTGCTTGTCGATGAGCTGGTCGTTGGCCAGAAACGCCAGGACGACGGCTGCCAGCAGGCTGAATGGTATTTCTTTCCAAACGGTTCCTTTGGATACGGCCAGCGGATAGATGACAGCGGAGATTCCCAGAATCAAAAAAACATTGGCGATATTGCTGCCTAAAACGTTGCCGATGGCGATGTCGGTGGTCCCTCTGGCGCCGGCAACGATATTGACGAACAGTTCCGGTGTAGACGTGCCGAAAGCCACCACGGTCAAACCGATGGCCAGGTCGGAAATGTTGAACCGCCTGGCGATGGAAGACGCTCCGTCAACGAGGAAATCGGCCC
>JAQBHK010000445.1:0-5413 GCA_032127815.1 Desulfobacterales bacterium | reverse complement strand
TTTAAATGGCTTTTATTCCTACAGTTGATGCAGAAAAATGTGAAGGCTGCGAAGAATGTGTTGACGTCTGTCCGGTTGAAGTATTTGAAATGGAAAACGATAAATCGGTTCCGGTTAATGCTGATGAATGCCTGGGGTGTGAAAGTTGTGTTGAGGTCTGTGAGCCCGGCGCAATTACAGTAGAAGAAACCTAACCAGTTTTCAATGGCATGTTCTCTGGTTCTTCGTCATTGCAGGAGCCAGGGAGCAACATGCTATGAGACCTTTGCAAAACGCCCCTTTTTTGCCCGATGTTTGCGCCTGCCCCGCAGGTCCGGAAGATCGTGCGGGGTGGTTAATCCCGCTATGGCGGGATTACGTTGACTCGGGGCGTCCATGCTTCTCGCCCTTACGGGCAGCCTGACGGGTGGTCAATTTTGCTATCCTGCAGAATTGACCTTGGATTCGCACAAAAATTTGCATTTTTCAAAGGTCTTGCTATTTCGCCGCTGCCCAAGGTTATATTCCCCCACAAGAAAAAAACCCCAATTGGGTTGTAACTCAATTGGGGTTCTGATTACTTTTTCAATGCCTATCTGATTATATTCGTCTTAACAATCTTGATAGTTCCGTAAAAAGTAAAAAGTTAAACGTGAAAAGTCTATAAGTTGTGTAATATTGCTTCTTATCACATCCCACTTTTTACGAATTCATCAATCTTTAGTTTATGAAATTTGGGGTTGAATATCTTCAACATTGGCACTCTTTGTTTTTTTCTTGCGACGCGACTTTTTCTCCTGATAGCCTTCATCTCCATAGTAATAGTAATATTGATAATAATAGTAACTGCCCCGGCCCATAGCGACCCCGTTTAACACTACGCCCAGTAGTTTGGCGCCCACAGCCGTAAGCTGCTCCACGCCGGTTTTGGCCATATCCCTGACCGTTCTGTTAGCACGCACAACCAGAACTACACCGTCTGAAAGTTTTCCCAGCAAAGCCGCATCGGTGACGGCCGTAATCGGAGGGGTATCAATAATAATACGGGTAAAATTTTTGCGCAGTACTTCGACCAGTTCCTCCATGCGCTTTGAACCCAGGATTTCAGAAGGATTGGGCGGGATAGGACCTGATGGTATCACATGCAGGTTGGGTATCGAAGTATTGAAAACCGTCAATTTTAAATCGGTTTTCTCGACCAAAAGGTTGGTCATCCCTCTGTTACGGGAAATGCCGAATAGCTTATTCACCCTGGGCCGCCGCATGTCACAGTCCAGCAAAACGACTTTGTTTCCGGACTGGGCCATGGTAATGGCCAGGTTAGACGATGTGATGGTTTTGCCCTCTTGGGGACCGGCGCTGGTAACCATAATTACTTGCGGTTCGAATTCGGCCGATGAAAACAGTATGTTGGTCCGGATTCCCCGGTAGGCTTCACTGGCTGTTGATTTTGGCGAGTTCAGGACCACCATCTCCGGCGAGATGTCTTTGCCCGGAATACCATTTGTGGCAATGACCGGTACCGGCCCCAAATACGGAACATTTAAATATCGTTTAATGTCTTCGGGATCTTTGATGGTATTGTCCAGATATTCCAGAAAGAAGGCCAGTCCCAGGCCGCCTGCCAGACCGAAAATAACGGCCATTAAAATATCGCGTTGCTTGCGCGGTTTGATAGGACTTTTGGGGACTTCGGCCCGGTCAAGGATCCGGATGTTGCCGGCTTTCATATCTTCGGTCAGCGAGGTCTCTTTAAAGCGGTTGATCAACAGTTGATACATCTGCCGGGAACTTTCGACCTCCCGCTGCAAAACGCCGTATTCAATAGCCTTTTGGTTCAGATCGAGAGACTCTTTCCTCTGTTTGGCCAAGCCCGCTTTCAGGGACTCTTCTCTAGCTTTGGCCACCCGGTATTCGTTGTCTAGCGAGTTGACTACCCGTTTGACCTCGTAAGTTTTTCGTTTCTGGAGGGTTTCCAGTTCGGCTTGGATAGCTACCATCTGGGGGTGTTTCTGTCCGTATTTCTTGGAAAACTCGGATGTGCGTTTATAAAGCTCCACCTCCATCGACTTGATCTGCTGGATCAGATTGTTTTTGAGTACTTCGGGAATCGAGTCGAGCATATCGGGCGTTTGCTTCAACGCCAGTGCCTGTTGGTAGCGAGTCTCGGCCTCCACCCGCACCGACTCGGCTTCCACTATCTGCGTATTAAGATGGGCCAGCTTCTGGGCCGTAATCTTCTCAACATCGCTGGTAAAATCAGTAACGATACTGTGCCTGCTTTTATAGGCCAGCAGCGCCTGCTCGGATTTTTCAACCTTTTCCCGCTCTGCCACAATCCGGTCGTTAAGCCAGCGAACCGCACCTTTGACCGCCTTGAGCTTAGTATCTAAATTTTGTTCAATATAGGCCTGCGCCAGTGTGTTGGAAATCTTTGCGGCCAGTACCGGATCTTTAGCTTCAAAGCCCACATCCACCAGACGGCTGTTGCTAATCGGATTGACCTTTATGCTATTGATAAAATCGGATACCAGTTGGTAATCCAGATCATGTTCTTTCAGAACTTGGGAACTGCCGGCTTCACGGGTTCGCAGCAGTGTAACCACGGCCTTTTTAAAGGCGGCGGCGGTCTTTTGCACAGAATGTTTCAAGTTGGCCAAAAAAGTGTCCCGGGGTTTGGGGACAAATTCTTCATTTTGATCCAGATTTAGACGATTGATGACCGCCCGGGCAACGTTGCGGCTTTCGATGATTTTGTATTGGGTCTGGTAATAGTCGGTACCGGAGGCGTCCACCGCCATAACTTCCTGAATCGACATCACGTTAGGATTTTCTTTGTCGATGATCAGGCGGGAAGTAGCCTTGTAGATGGGTGTGGCGGTATAGGTGTGGATCGTGACGCTGACCACGATAACCGCAAATACGGTAATAATGGTCCAGCGCCGTTTTAAAATTACCCGCAGATAGTCCCGGATGTTTATTTGTTCGGTTGTCGGCAGATTCATTCTTTTTTCCTTGCAATGCCCCGCAAATTAACGAAGTGTAGTGTTGGTCCTGTGAGATGCCTTTGCAAAACGTCCTTTTTATGAGACTTATATTCAAATATTATGCCAGAGAAACCGCCCGGCGGTAATAACTGAATAATATGTTGATATTAATAGGTTAAATAATATATTTGGTAGGCAGAATTGAACAGGTGAAGTTGAAATTATATCGATCCATGGCAGGTATGTGTCATTTTTTTGTCGAATTAGAAAAAACTTTCGGGTACTACAATTACATCGTTGGGTTGGATGATAACATCCTGTATTTTTTTGCCGGCATTGGTAATGGCGTCTACGTTGACGGTGATGATTTTTTCAACACCTTCTTCTATGCGGATAATCCTGGCGCGGTCGCGCGCAGCAATGGGCGTAAACCCTCCGGCCTTGCTGATCGCTTCCACCAGGGTGATTTCCCTGTCTGTCAGGGCAAATGATCCCGGTTCTCTTACCTGGCCGATGATATAAAAATTCTCGGCTGCGGGGATAAACAGAACATCCTTGTCCTGCATATAAAGGTTCGCTATCTGATCACCGTCTTCGAAAAGCCCCTTCAGATCGATGTTGATGACTATCTTACTCTCTTGGGGTGTGTCCGGGTTCTGTGTGCGGATGATCAGGCCTTTTTTGCCGGCGCTGCTTTGAGCGGAAACCCCGGTGCGCCGCCAGAGGCCGCCGGCCTTGGAAAGAGCATCCAGAACCCGCTCGCGGGCCTGCAGTGCATAACTGCCCGGATTGTTGACGGTCCCTAAAACTAAAACCCGCTTGCTTTTATAATCGGCCACCATAACCGATACGTGAGCGTCCAGCAGGAATTGCTCCTGGGCCAGACGGCTTGCAATCAGCTTGCCGATCTCTGCCGTCGTCAGATTGTCGACCTCTATCCGGCCGATCAAGGGAAAGGTGATATAGCCGTCGGCCGAAACCTGTAAGGATTTTCTGGAAAGATCCTCTTCTTCGTAGATCATAATATCGATAACATCATACCCTCCTACCCGGTAATTTTTAGAAACCCGGGCGGAGGTTTCAGGATACTTTTCAAGATACTCTGTCACTGAAAACTGGGGGGTCTTAGCGATGACATTGCTGAGTTTGTTATCGATCTTTTTGTCTGCCGATGCTTTCCGGATTTCCTCTAATGCGGTACGCTCGGATTCTTTTAAATCTTTATAGGCGTCCTCTTTTACGATTTCAACCTTAACAACATCGCCTGTAGTAACGCAGGCCGCTACAATACAGACTGCTAATGCAACTATGATTAAACCCCAGCGTTTTGCTGTTGCGGCCAAATCAGCATTTAAAGATTTTAGGTAAGACGATATCGACAAGTTATACATAGTTAATATTCAGCAGTAATCTTAAAATTGAATTTGTTGTCCTCAAAATTATTGGCATCGGCGTTTGAATGTTTTTCTTTATAGGTATAGCCGGCCCCGGCCGACAGCCAGTCCCTGGCCTGGTAGTCGACACTGAGACCGGCTTCGTAATTATCATCCTGCCTGTTTTCCGTCATTCCCGTCGGCGCCAGATAGTAGTCGTGGAAGTTATAGGAAGCCGAAGCATTAAGGGTGATTTTTGTAAGCAGTTTCTGCTTAAAGCTGATGCCGACACCGGTGTCTACATAATAGTTTTCCGTGTTTGATGCTGACTGATTCAAAGACCTGTCAACGGTAAGTCCAAGCTGGGTTATCATCGTCCCGTCTTCTGCGGTTGCCACATCATAGAAGATCGATGTTGCGGCGACCCAGGTGGCTATGTCATTATATTTATCACCGGCCGCGGTAAGGTCGTTGTCGTATTTTTTATCCTGGTAGCCGAAATTCAATTCTCCGCTGATTTTGGTCCCGCTTTCCCAGGTAAGGCCTGCATCGATCTTATGCCAGGTGAAGTCGGAATCATTGGACTCGTCTGTTGTGGCCCCACTTGCAGTGCCGCCGGTATCGTAATCCTGCAGGCCGTAATAATAGCGGATAAATCCCCACGTCTTGGGCAGGACCTGCATCTCAACGCCGGTCCCGGCTTCATGGGAATAGAAATCCTGGGCGAAGTCTTCCTTATCATTCTTATAGTCCTGTTTAAAATAATTGTAATACAAAAAAACTTTGAATCTGCTCCCCAGCTTATAGCCGAATTCATTTTTCAGATCATTGGACCAGCGCTCGGTTTTTTTACCTAAATTGTATTCGGCGTAACCCCCGAAAGGGTCTTGCGTATCCGTATAGGTGTTGTCAATTTTAACTATCAGGCCGCCGGGGGCCTTGTAGTCGAGTTTAAAAAGCGCTTTGTGTGATTTCCAGTCATTTTTGTCGTTCTTGTCATAATAGGCAAAATCACCTTCATAGCCGAAGCTGACCGTACCGCGGGCTTCCATGGTATAATCAAAGGAAAGCCCC
>JAQBHK010000444.1:0-2660 GCA_032127815.1 Desulfobacterales bacterium | reverse complement strand
GCCGCTATAAAGGATTATTTTTCCAAACACCGGAACGGGCGGTAAAAGCTTTTGCCAAAATGTATGAATACCAATGCTTTTTAATGAAAGAATGATGAATTCGTAAAAAGTCGAATTCATCATGTTTTAGGTTGTGTTATCACGTTTATTTACAGATACTTAAATCCTAATACTGCAACTTCTCAATAACCTCTGGAGAAAAGGGCTTCAGCGCGGCAAAGCCGCTTTATATAAAATCGTTTTAGCGATTTTATATTGAGGCTTTGCCTTTTCTTGTTTAGATGATATGATTGTAAAATCAGTATATATTTCAGATCTCACAAATAATGATAGATGATGTGGTTATATTTTGGACAAAACGCTCCATCTCTAATCAATAAGGTGGGTTCAAAGGTTCAACGCTCAAAGGTTCATAGGTCGGCCGCCTCGTTGAATTACACTTATAAATTCAATTTTTACGAATTTATCAAAATTGATGAATAGGACCCTGTGAAACATTTAGCGTACAAGAAATTTTATAACTACAAGTTTGATTTTGAGATCGGATATCTTGTCAAGAGCCCCTGTAAGGAATGCGATGACAGGAAGAGCTTTCCTGAATGCATTGATGAATGTAATGTGCTGGACGAAATACATACGGCTTTGTCAGAAGTAGTTTCATGTGCTCGAAACTATTAAGAATAGCAATCTGTTGGCATGTCAACCACGGAGCATCTTTTGTCAGGCTTTTACAAAATCTCAGAAAAAGATAAAGGTGAGCTGGTTGTTCATTTTAATGGAAGAATGGATATTGAGAGTTCATCTTCCATTCTCGCTGAACTGCATTCAATAATCGCACAAAAGTCCCCTGCCTTGATTGCCGTAGACCTTGACAACGTAACGTATTTTGATGATTTTGGAGCACTTGTTCTGCTTGAATTAAAAAATGCAATGACAATCCGTGATAGCGGTTTCAAAATCATCGGCACCCAAGGACGGACTAAAGAGATCCTTTCCCTGGTTGACTTCGATGCATTTGAAAAATGTCTCCTCGTTGAAAGCAAGCGCTCAGAAAACATTATCGTTCGTCTCGGCGATGAAACGCTGACGCAAGCATCCAATTTAAAGTTTTTGGTCTCTTTTGTCGGTTCTGTCTTCCTTTCCTTTCTGCATGTTTTTCTTCATCCAAAATCGTTGCGTGTAAATGACACCATCGCATGCATGGAGAAAACCGGTGTTAATGCCCTGCCGATTGTGGGAATGACAAGTTTTCTTCTCGGTCTTGTCATAGCCTTTATGTCATCGCTTCAACTCAAGCAATTCGGTGCCAATATTTATGTTGCTTCGCTGGTTGCAGTTGCCATGGTATCAGAACTGGGTCCCATTATGACAGCCATTGTCGTAGCCGGAAGATCCGGTTCCGCTTTTGCCGCTGAAATCGGGACCATGAAAATTTCAGAAGAAATCGACGCCCTGGTCGCCATGGGATTTAATCCTACTCTATTTATCGTGGTTCCAAGGATTATAGCTTCGGTAATTGTGGTACCGATGCTGACTCTTTTTGCAGACCTTTTTGCTGTTGCCGGAGGTCTCGTAGTCGGTGTCTTCTTGCTGGATCTGACGGCGAATGCTTATATCAACCAGACCTTGCAAGCTCTTACGCTTTTTGAAGTCTGTTGGGGAATGATGAAAAGCGTGGTTTTTGCGCTTCTGATCGTCTGGATTGGATGTTTGCGGGGATTCCAGACCAGAGGCGGTGCTGATGCCGTGGGTAATTCCGCCACCTCGGCGGTGGTCAGCAGCATTTTTTTAATTATTCTTTTTGATTCTATTTTTGCCGTAGTTCGCAGTTTCTGGTAATCAGCAGCAGATGATGGAAAAACAAAAAATCATCCGCGTAACAAACCTTAGCGCCCGCTACGATGAAGAGGTTATCCTCGACAATATCAGCCTGGATGTTTATAAAGGAGAAATCCTTGTGATCCTTGGCGGTAGCGGATGCGGGAAAAGTACGTTGTTAAAACATATGGTTGGATTGTCCGAACCATACTCGGGCCATGTATATATTGACAATGTCGATATTACTTCATGTAATGATGAGGTTTTTCGCAGCACCTTAAAAAAGATAGGGGTTCTGTTTCAGGGTTCGGCCCTTTTCGGTTCAATGACTGTTGCCGAGAATGTAGCCCTGCCGATTACAGAATACTCTACGCTTTCCAAAGATTCAATCAATAACCTCGTACGCATGAAACTCTGCATGGTCGACCTTTTGGGGTATGAACATTATCTGCCTTCCGAGTTGAGCGGAGGCATGAAAAAAAGAGCCGGACTTGCCAGGGCGCTGGCCCTTAACCCTAAGATTTTGTTTCTGGACGAACCCACGGCAGGACTCGATCCTGTTATGTCGGCCGAAATCGACGAACTGATTGTTAAACTGAATAAAAGCATCGGCACGACCATTGTCATCGTTACGCATGAGCTTGACAGTATTTTTAGTGTTGCCCAGCGGGTGATCATGCTGGATAAACATACAAAGGGAATCATTGCCCAGGGAGATCCCACATATCTTAAAGAGCACAGTCAAAACCGAATCGTTCGACAGTTTTTCAACCGAAGGGCTAAATTGGAATAAATATCCTGACCAGAGGGCCAAGCTTTGGTTATCCCCTGAGAGGATTTGC
>JAQBHK010000443.1:0-2549 GCA_032127815.1 Desulfobacterales bacterium | reverse complement strand
GGCACCTTTGGCATTGAGAATTTCAGTTGCTTGCCAAACGACCAATTCCATGATTTCATCCAGATCTATGCTTGAATGAGCGATCTTGCTGATTTTTCTGAATGCATGATAGAAAGCTTCAATTTTTTCCGTAGGTGCCATTTTTGCGTGCTCCACATTTGCAAGAATAAAACCGTCCGGCTTATTATGCGCCGTCAAAGCATTTAAAATGTCGTCGTGCTACTTATCTCTATCTATATTAACTAACTATTTATCAGCATTGTTTGCTTGTCAGGTCAAAGAATTCAAAATTAAGGTACATTCGAAAAGAAATATAGCTAAGAGATTACTTTTAACATAAAAAAGTATAAAGAGGCGATGATTGTATGTCAAGATGATAATATATGCATCATATTGTGATATCCAATGAATCAGCCCAAAATTTGACTGCTTAAAAACCTTACATAACTTGCCATGTCTATTTTCACTCAAATTTGAGATACGTTATAGAGGTATCTCAAAAATAATGATCTGCCCATTTGCTGAAACCAGTTCCGAAGATGCCGAATGTTTTGTTCCAACTATTCACCGGTTGGCTTTGGGGTCGTCAGAACATCCGCCAGCATCTTCAAAATAACAAACCCCCGGCCTTTTGCAAAGACCGGGGGCTCAATGTTTTTCATGAAATATTTGGATTAATCCATAACGGGCCGCGGCAGCACTTTGGCCTCTTCGGCGATCCGGGGGACCATGTGTTCCCACTCGATCGCCATCATGTGCACACCGTGGACACCCTTCATCTCCTTGAACTCTTCAATCTGTTCACAGGCCATCTTGATGCCCTCGTCGGCCACGTTCTTCTTGTCAACGCCCTTTAAACGATCGATCCACTCTTCCGGCACCTCTATGCCCGGAACTCGCTTTTGCATGTACCTGGCCATACCAACGTTCTTCATGGGCGTCACGCCTGCTAAAATATAAACCTTCTCCGTCAACCCCATGTCATTGGCGCGCTTGATAAACTCTCGAAACTTATCCATGTTGTAGATACATTGGGTCTGGACAAAATCGACCCCGGCCTCGATTTTTTTGGCCAAGCGGTGCACGCGCCAATCAAACGGTTCCGCAAACGGATTGGACGCCGCTCCAATAAACATCCTGGGCGGATCCGCAATCTCCGTTCCGGCCTGAAACTTGCCTTCATCACGCATCGTCTTGACCATGTTGATCAGTTGCATCGAATCAATATCAAAGACACCCATGGCATCCGGATGATCGCCAAACTGGCAGTGATCGCCCGTTAAACACAACATGTTACGAATACCGTGGGCATAGGCGCCCAAAATGTCGGCCTGCATCGCCAAACGGTTGCGGTCGCGGCACACCATCTGAAAATTGGGCTCCAATCCCTCTTTGATCAATATCAGGCTGGCCGCCCAGCTTGCCATCCGTACCACCGCCGTCTGATTGTCGGTAATGTTGACCGCATCCACCATGCCTTTCAAATGCTGGCACTTCTCGACAACCTCCTTGACCGTGGTACCGCGCGGCGGACCCAGCTCGCCCGTAAATGCAAAATGACCGGCCTTTAACACCTTCTCCAAATTGCTTCCTGATTTCATACCGTTATCTGTACTCATAGCAAACCCCACTATATAGATAGTTAAATCGATTATGCGTTAACAAGTTAAACTATTTAACCAATTAACTATTCAACCATTAATCGCTTTTCTCAGGCTTCTTATAACCCGGCTGCAGCAACGTTCGCGGAACCTGGTTCTGCCACGCTACAATCGGCTTAAAACGCTTGATCAAATCCAGGCGGTCCTGACCGGCCAGACGATCGTATATCTGAAACCAGGCACACGGCTGTTCCTGACTGATCTCACATTTACCGTTGTCGGTGCCGCCGCAAGGACCGTTGTAAAGACCCTTGGCACACATGGTCACCGGACAAATGCCACCGGTCATCGCCAGCACACAGCTGCTGCACGAACGACAGCGCTCCTCGTACCAGCCCACGTCCTGGTTGACACCTATAAAGACAGTATCCACCGCCGGCAACACCACCTTGTCCGGAAACCTTTCCGCCAAAAACTGAATTCCGGCACCACAGGCCATGGACAAAAGCGCGTCATACTCCTTTACCTGGTCATCCAGAGCCTCCAAATACTCACGGTCACACTGGCGCTCCACCGTGCAGGCGCCCAGCTCGATGGGATTGTCTTCCAGCCTGCGGGCCATATCCAGTTCGGCGTTCAACACCGCCACCTCTTTCTCGCCGCCCGTCAAACACACCGCTACGCAGGTTCCACAACCTACATTCAGAACCTTCTTGTAGCCCTTGAGCATATCCTTTATCTCTTCAAAGGGTTTCCTCTCGGCAACTATCATACTACCTCCCTATTCGATTTCAGATTCCAGAACACGGAATTCGGATGAATATATGTGTATGTTTCTCATTCACCATTCCGCACAGTCCCGGTATTACATTGCCGTTTCCGGGTGAAAGGGCAAAACCTCTTTAAGATCATCTCCCAGGTACTCACGCTCGTTGGGGCCCAAGATTC
>JAQBHK010000442.1:0-6211 GCA_032127815.1 Desulfobacterales bacterium | reverse complement strand
TATATCGGCTACGTTGCTGGGCATGATAACCGTGTTATTCGTCTTGGCCAAGTTGCCGAACTGTACAATGTACTGCTCCGCCAGTCGCATGTTGAGAGCTTCGATTCCGCCATCATCCCTAATAGCGGCAGCCACCACACTGATTCCCTCGCCCGTCGCCTTAGCGATCAGCTCGATCCGTTTTGCATCGGCTTCGGCCACAAGCGTGACTTGCGCCGCCTTGCCTTGGGCCTCGTTGATCTGCTTCTGCTTTTCACCTTCGGACTGATTGATCATGCTCTGCCGTAAGCCCTCGGACGTGGCGATGTCGGCCCGTTTCTGGCGCTCAGCTGTCATCTGGGCCTCCATAGCCTCTTTCACCGATACTGGCGGTGTAATGTCTTTGATTTCGTAGCGAAGCACTTTCACGCCCCATGAGAGAGCGGCTTGGTCAATGGCATCGATCACTTCTGTGTTTATTTTATCCCGCTCTTCGAAGGTTTTATCGAGATCGATCTTGCCGATGGCCGAACGCAGGGTTGTTTGTGCTAGCTGCGTTGCCGCCCGGAGGTAGCTGTCGATGCCGTAGGCGGCCTTTTTCGAGTCCTGGACCTCAAGATAGATGAGACCGTCCACCTCAACACTCACATTGTCTTTGGTGATGCAAATCTGAGCGGGGATGTCCACTACCTGCTCCTTCATGCTGAATGTGTATGCGGCCCGATCTATAAAGGGGATCAGAATATGGAAACCCGCATCGAAAGTACGATGGAACTTTCCAAGGCGTTCAACTATGACGGAACTTTTTTGTGGGACGATAAGGGCGCCCTTGATGAGCACTACAACGACTAATACTGCGATTGCAATCAAGGCAACGAGCGTAGTAGTCATAAGTAATAATCCTCCTTATAGGGTTAAATGGTTAGGGTTTAGGTGGAGCAGGCCACCAATGTGGCCCACTTGTGGAGGAGATGAAACAGGAACTCTACACTTCAGAGTGCTATCTCAAACACGCGAGACATCCTTAATCTTGAGGCAGGACCGATTAGCCTTGTCCACTCCCGTGATTTCAGCATCAGATCCGGCGGGAATTCGATCTTCTGAAACGGCGTCCCACATGGTTCCACGGAAGCGCACCCGCCCTACCTTTCCAGCTTCCAGATCCTGATCGAGGGTTATCCGCGCTCCCACAATAACATTTCCAAAATCCTCGGTATCTGTGCCTTCGCTGAGTCCGACAAAGACGCGCATGGCTACCTTCCGCAATGTCATCAAAGAGGCGACTGATACTATTAAAAAGAGGACTACTTGCGCTGAATAGGCGTCTGGGGCGAAGACCGCCACGGCCGCGGCACCCCAGCACCCCAATCCAAAGAAGATGATCACAAAACCGGGGACGGCAAGCTCAGCGAGCATGACGGCGATGCCGGCCAAAAACCAGACGAGCCAAGGCGAAAATGTAAGGTCCATTCATTCCCCTTGTTTGGATTTGAGAAGAACTATTGATAAAATATTGCCTTAATACTGAAACTATAAAAAGAATAGTTCTATAAGTCAAGGGTATGTTTTAAGTCGAGTAGACCGGTTTCTACCGATACTACAAGATTGAGGTTTGTTTTCTCCGTTTACCGCCTGGTTTCCCGGCGGTGCCACATTATCTCAACCATGTATCCGTTGGCCCCGGACCGATAATGTGCATCCCTACAACTCAATATTCCAACAACCTGCGATAGCTTGCATTTTACCCTTTTCCGATATTTTGATAATATAATTATGCCCACCTTCATTTACTAAATGTATTTTAGGTTCAATTCATTGCTAAAAACAATCGTCCCAGTAATCTCTGCACTGCCATATTTATCATTTGTGGGGCGACATTTAATTCTGTGTACATTTTTTGAAACAATTGTTTTTTCAAGGAGTTCAAAGAGATATGGTTCAGCGTGAATTACGCCACCAATTGGATTAAAAGTTACTAACTGAAGAGGATACTGAGGTGCATGGTTAGAATATTCTAATTTGCCCATTATATAATCATCTTCATTAATTGTAACCGCAATTTTAATGCTGTAATCGGAATCAGAATTAAGAATATTTGCCGGCCATGCCTGAGTGGCGAATAGGGAAAAAATTACTAAACAAATAATTCCGTGAACATTCTTTATTCTCATCGATACTCCTCCCAACGCCATAACCACCGGGGCGCGTGAAGCCGGAGAGCTGCTATGGCTTGTCTTAAGCGCACCGGCGTTCGCATCCGGTGTATTTAGAGGTTGGGCCCATTATCAAAGAACCCTCGTAATACGTATGGGGCTCAACGTGATGAGCTCCGGTTTGACGATGTTTTGCCCTTGCCAATAGAGAGCCGCTTTATTCTCGAAGGCGGGAAGGTTGTCTGTGTTCTGCATGTTGGGAAGTGTCCAGTCACCAATGTGGCAAGAAGCCTGCGGATCAACCAATTCGACCTCATACCCAAGGTCGATATGCCGATTCGAAGAAGACCGAAACTCGTTGAGGTCAGCCTCGCTCATGCAGACGAAAATGCAATCGAAGCGACTTGGCTTTTGGGGAAAGCTTCGTTCTCGGACAAGCTCATAAGCCAACTCTCGTGTTAGTAACCAAGGGTTCGGAGACGACTGCGGAGTATAGGCGCGCAGGATTCGGCCCCAATTTCCCGGGCGGATTACGCTACCGACCTCAAGGGGCAGCGAGTAGCAATAGAAGTAGTGCTGCGTCATGATCAATAAGCCCAACAAGTGATTATACAGATTTCGATATCATCACTTTTGTAATGTTATTCGTCAAAATACGCGACTTCGTGTCGCAATGAGGATTCCTTGCCTGAATGGTGAATTGCACAAATTTAAAGATTCGGAACCAAAATCGTGAACGCTTTATTATAATTTAAACCCTGGCCAAAAACCATTTTTTAAACATACAATACTGTTGTGATATGTTCAATTTCAGATAGCCAGGCGGCATGGTGATATTCACTTCCTGATCTCAGGTCTGGTGTTTGACATGATACATTGAGAGTAAGCATAGAAATATAGTTCTTAAAAACCTGCGATCACTTGCAACTGTCAGATCATCTTCATCCGCCGACACCTTAACCTCTGAACCCGTCTTCGCCGCTGGCTTCGCCGGGCAGGCCCTGAATCCTTGCTTGTGGGGTCGAAGCCCGAAGGGCGAAGCCCCAAAACCTCTGAACTTTACCCGCCGTTTGTCTGGCGGGCCTGAACCTTATTAAAGCTCCCTGCAGCAAGCTGCAGGGAATCTTAGACTGTAAGGAATTCTATCAATTTTTTGATTCGCTCGCATTCCCCGCAGCAAGCTGCGGGTAATGCGAGCGCTGTGCAGTTCAAGGTGCAAATTGACAATGCAGATTTCGTCTGTTATTTTCCACCCCAAAGGAACGTACCCGAAACAAATGAGTGATGTATTTAATTTGTAAGTCTCGTGCTATCAGGATTTTTTTTAAAAAAATCGTTTGAAAGTCTATTAAAAATGCCCGAATTGCCTGAAGTTCAAACCGTTGTTAACGACCTCAAAGCCGCCGGCCTGGTCGGAACCGTCATCTCTGGCGCTCAAGTCTTTTGGTCGCGTACGATTGCAGATCCGTCGTCCAATATCTTCTGCCGACGGATAAAACAAAAAAAGGTGACCGACATCCGGCGCCGGGGCAAGTATATTGTTTTTGACCTGTCCGGCCCGGATCATCTGTTGATCCATCTGCGCATGACCGGACGTCTGCACCGGGTTGCACCTAATCAGCCGCGATCCAAACATGAGCATGTAATCTTGCACTTTAAGAATCAATATCAATTGCGTTTTCACGACACCAGAAAATTTGGGCGCTTTTATCTGGTCCGGGACCCTGAACTAATAATAGGCCATCTCGGCCCCGAACCGCTTGAACCGAGCTTTACAGCCAGGGTTTTGGCCGATCGCCTAAGTTCGCGGCAACGCATATTAAAGCCTTTGCTGCTGGACCAGTCTTTTATCGCCGGATTAGGCAACATATATGTGGATGAAGCTCTCTGGGATGCCGAAATTCATCCTTGCCGCAGGGCAGCTTCCCTTTCGAAAGTGGAAATAAAAGCCCTGCATCGGGCTATCCGTAAAGTACTGAAACAAGGTTTGAAGAACCTTGGAACAACCCTGGGAACGGGCCAACCCAATTTTTATTCGGTTGCCAAAAGAAAGGGTCGCAACCGTGATCAATTAGAGGTTTTTCGCCGGACAGACCTTCCCTGCCGCCGTTGCAGCTCTATTATCGAGCGCATGGTCGTCGGTCAACGCGGTACCCATATCTGTCCGCAATGTCAGAAAGAATAACCCGCTACCTGCTAAAGTAGGTAGATTTCTGTTCCGACTGAAAGTCAGCCGAAAGGTGCTTGGACGAATTAGGTTCACCGTTCTGGGTTCTGCGTTCTGGGTTCTGCGTTCACCGTTCTGGGTTCTGCGTTCACCGTTCAGGGTTAACCTCTGAACCCTGAACCTCTGAACCTTTGAACCCTTGAATCCTCTTCTCCAACTAAACTGGAGAGGAGCTATAAATAAATAGAAAGCCGATTATTATGGAAAAAAGGCCGTTTGTTGGTGTCGCGGTTATCGTGATCAAAGAGAATAAGATCCTTCTTGGAAAGCGCAAAAACTCCCACGGATCAGGGACCTGGCAGTTTCCGGGAGGCCATTTGGAAGTCAATGAATCCATCAAAGACTGTGCCCGCAGAGAACTTTCTGAAGAGACCGGCATTAAGATCAAAAACCTCAGAGTTGGTCCATATACCAATGATATTTTTGAAAAAGAAAAGAAACATTATATCACCTTATTTGTCGTTGCAGATTACGATTCCGGCGTGTTAGAACTCAAAGAACCTGAAAAGTGCGAAAAATGGGATTGGTTTGAATGGAGCAAACTACCGGAACCATTGTTTTTACCGATCAAAAATTTGCTGAAACAAGATTTTAAAATCGGACGAGGAGATTGAGATGGAGGAGAAACGAAATAAAACTGCTAAAGATATGATGTGCCATGAAGTCGATTATGAGCTTATCGGTGATGATATGCAAATCGTAGAAGTTGAACTTGATCCCGGCGAAACCGTCGTGGCTGAAGCCGGGGCGATGAACTACATGGACGACGGCATCACCTTTGAAGCCAAAATGGGCGACGGGTCTCGGCCCGGCGAAGGCGTTTTCGGCAAGCTTCTTGGTGCCGGCAAACGGATTCTGACCGGCGAATCGATCTTTATGACCCATTTTACCAATAGCGGCCAAGGCAAAAAAAGAGTCGCCTTTGCAGCGCCCTACCCCGGCAAGATCATTCCGATTGACATGTCTAAAATTAATAAAGAGCTCTTGTGCCAAAAAGACGCCTTTCTCTGCGCCGCCCTGGGCACCGAAGTCAGCATTGCTTTCACCAAACGTCTGGGAACCGGCTTTTTCGGCGGCGAGGGGTTTATCCTGCAGCGCCTGAAAGGAGACGGTATGGCCTTTGTGCATGCAGGCGGTACGGTTATCAAAAAAGAGCTGAACAATGATATTATCCGGGTTGATACCGGATGTCTGGTGGCATTCACCCCAGGTATTAATTATGACATCGAACGCGCCGGCAGCCTCAAATCCATGTTCTTTGGCGGTGAAGGTCTGTTCCTGGCGACCTTAAGCGGCACCGGGACAGTTCTTCTTCAGAGCCTCCCCTTTTCCCGCATGGCGGATCGCATTCTACAGCACGCCCCTGCTGCAGGCGGCACCCGCAAAGGTGAAGGTTCGCTTTTGGGAGGACTGGGGAGTTTGATCGGCGGAGATAATACTTAATGGTAAAGAAAATTATATCAGGCGGTCAAGTCGGCGCTGACCAGGCGGCCCTTGATGTTGCCATAAAACTGAGTATTCCTCATGGCGGATGGATTCAAAAGGGGCGTAAAACTCAAAGCGGCACCCTCCCGGACAAATACAAACTGAAAGAAATGCCCACTGCCAGCTATATAAAGCGAATCGAGCAGAATGTAATAGATTCGGACGGAACGCTGATAATATCTTACGCAATGCTAACCGGCGGTTCAGATCACAGCCGCAAAATGGCATTGAAGCATAAACGGCAGTTGCTGCACGTAGATCTAACTCAAATTGAAGCCTTTCAAGCCGCAAAGCTAATCAACGCATGGATATCGCTGTATAATATAAAGATTTTAAATGTAACGGGAACAAGGACCAGCGAAGATCC
>JAQBHK010000441.1:0-7830 GCA_032127815.1 Desulfobacterales bacterium | reverse complement strand
CCGGCGGTATTCTCGATTTCAATAAACTTGGGTTTGACGAGAAAAAGACAAAAGATCTGATCTATTTGAATATTAAGGGGCTGGTAACTAAATATAAAACCTTTTACTTTCCACACCTCTTTGGAAATTAACCCGAACACTTCATGAACAATGCTGAGAAAACAACGACTAAAAACATCTTTATTAATAGACATTATACCCGGATACCATTTTTTCCCTTTGTTATTCTTCGTCACCGTAACATTGATTATGGTAAAACCGGCTTGGGGAATTCGGCGAACCAATGTTAAGCACCTGTTTGACCTGACGGCTAACCTCAACGCGGCCAGTGATGTCTGTGTATCAAAAGACGGGCGCATTTATGTCGTCGACGGCCTAAACCACAAAATCAGAGTTTTTAATCATCAGGGCGACTATATATCTTCCTTTGGGACAAAAGGGTCCGGAAACGGCGAGTTTAGATTTCCCCTGGGGATCGATGTTGACGGTTCCGGCAAAGTGTATATTGCCGACTCCGGAAACCACCGGGTTCAGATTTTCAAACCCAATGGAAGCTATGTTGCCGAAATAAAAATACCTTCAAAAGACGGCAACCCTTCGGATCCTACCGACGTTGTCGTTGATGACTCCCGCAACAGATGTTATATCGTCGATAATGACAACCACCGTATCCTCTCCTACGATCTTGCGACCTTGACGCTGATTGACACCTACGGTTCGCCCGGTACGGATAAACGGGCATTTCGATATCCCTTTTTGATAACACTGAATAAACAAAAGTATCTTTATATTGTCGATGTCATTAATACCAGAGTTCAGGTTTTAAATCCTGACGGGCTTTTTGTGGCCTTCATCGGTGGTTGGGGAGTTGAAAAAGGAGAATTTTTCAGACCCAAGGGCGTCGCCATTGATAAAGCCGGCCGCGTATTTGTCAGTGACAGCTATATGGGGGTTATTCAGATCTTTGATTCCAACGGGGAGTTTCACGCTGTGATTGGTGATCCGGGAAAAGGTGCGGTAAAAAAATTCGTAACCCCCACCGGGCTGTTTATAGATAATCATAACCGCCTTTATGTTGTTGAGATGTTGGCAAATAAAGTCAGTGTCTATCATATTGAAGATGATGTTGATTGAAAACAGGCGTTCTGTATTAATACGTAACCTATGCATAGAAACAAAATTTATTACATAAGTTTAGTAATGATTTCAATGTTTTTACCCGGAATTTCCCAAGCAGATGTCAAAACGCCCAAAAATCCTAAATCCGCCAAGGGGTGTGCCATCTGCCACTATCGCTGGATCGATACTTTCTTCATCCAGGGGAGAGGTTCGGATCTGGTTGAGTATCAGCCGGAAAAGGTAGTGGCAACACCTGCAATGTGTATCTCCTGCCACGACGGCAGCGTTATGGATTCCAGGGCCAAATTGAACAATGATTCCGGCCACAAAACCAATATGATGCCACCAGACAACATGAAGATCCCTGAAATATTTCCGCTGGATGAAGCCGGTAAAGTTCAGTGTGCCACCTGCCACACGGCCCACGGAGTTCCCAGCGGAACAGCTAACAAAGACTCTATCTTTATGCGAACGTCCAACACGGACTCTGCCATGTGCCGTATGTGTCACCCGGGAAGGGATGGTGGTCTTGAAACCGGAAATCATCCGGTGGGCACGGTTAACCGCGAGATTCCCCGTAAAATTATCGCCCTGGGCGCCATTGTGGGGAAGAAAAAAGATCAGGTTGTTTGCGAGACCTGCCATACGGCCCATGGTTCGCCCCACGAGAACTTTTTAATAGACAGCGCCGGGGATTCCGCTCTTTGTCTGGACTGTCACCGTGACAAGGAAATTTTTACTGCCGACGGCCAACGCAAACCGTATCATGTCCTGAATGTTGCGCCGCAAAAGGCCAAAATACCCCAAAGGCTTGTTAAGCAAGGGGCGAAATTAGGCTTCAATGGCGTCATTACCTGCCAGACCTGTCATAAAGTACACAATAATAAAATAAAACAAACACTTTTATTAGTTAAAAATGATGCCAAATCGACATTGTGCCTGACCTGTCATGGGGACAAACACCAAATGACAGAGACGCAACACAACCTCATGCATTCAGCCCCCCAGGAAAAGAATCTGGAGGGTAAAACAGCGGCAGAAGACGGTGTGTGTTCAGCCTGTCATCTGCCGCATCGGGCTGCCAGAAAACTTCACGGAGAAAAAAATTTTACTACACAGCTCTGTTTGAGTTGTCACGGCAAAGAAAATATTGCCAAAAAAGTTGATGCCGCCGGCAGTGGACATCCTTTGACCGTAAGCCCTTTTGAGAAAAAAGATACATATTCCGGATTAACGATCATAGATGCTGATCAGGAAAAATTAACCCTTCCGCTTTTTAACAAATTCGGCGCACGATCTAAAGATGGCTTAATGACATGTTCGACCTGTCACAATCCCCACGGGACACAGGCCGACGCACTAACAGGCAAAGCAGGAAAAGATGTTAAGGCAGATAAAGCAACCTATTTCTTAAGAGGACAATCACCGGATATCTGCGCTGAATGCCACCGCAGTAAATTCTCCATTGCAAACTCCAAACACGATCTTGCCAAGGTTAGACCCGCAAGCAAAAACAGCTTAAGCCAAACACCTTCGGAAGCGGGGCTGTGCGGAAACTGCCACGCTGCCCATGGCGGGCGCAAAGGCTTTCTGTGGGCAAGGGAGCTGAAAGAAAAAAAAGACGGCGCCTTCGAAGATTTGTGTGTGAGCTGCCATAATGAAAAAGGCATTGCAGGTGAAAAAGTGATCAAAGGCCCTTCACACCCGGTAGACATCTCGCCTGTTGAGAAAGGATTAAACACTTCCCTGCCTCTTTTTGACATGGCCGACAAAATTTCCAAAACCGGTGTCATGACCTGCCGCACCTGCCACAATCCCCATCGTTGGGACCCATTGAAAACGGTGGCTGAAGGCCATTATGACATTGAGGGAAGTGCGCAAAACAGTTTTTTAAGACTGGAAAATTCACATGACCCCAAGCTGTGCGGGAATTGCCATACGGATAAAGCTTATGTTGAAGGGACCGACCATGACCTCAGGGTAACAGCGCCTTTTTCAAAAAATATCATCGATCAGATCCCTGCTGAATCCGGCGTTTGCGGTGTTTGCCATCTGGTACACAACGGTGAAAACCAGACCATGCTGTGGGCACAGAGTTATGCCGGCGGCGGTGACATAATGGAAAGGATGTGTAATTCCTGTCATGCGGAAGGTGGCTCTGCCAAACATAAAATACCCCGGGTCGCATCCCATCCTAAGGATAAACTCATCATTAATGCCGGGCGGGACATTAAGGGCCGGCTCGATTTCTTTCCAATTTTTCATCAAACATCCGGCAAACTCCTGCCCGTAGGCGATATTTCATGTCCCTCATGCCATAACGCCCATCAATGGAATTCAAGAATACCGGCCAAAGGCAAAGGGGTTAATATTGAAGGGAATGCTACCACTAGTTTTTTAAGATCGCAAGCGATGCGGGTATTGTGCATAGATTGTCACGGTCCTGAGGCACTGCTAAAAATTAAATTTTTCCACGATCCCTCTAAACGTACAAACTAAGAGGTTAAGGCTCTGACAAAGAAATGGAACTTCTGATTTTTTTCACTATTCTTTTTTACATACCGAGCACGGCGGGCTACGTTGGCTATCTTTTCTTGCAGCAAGACCGCCTGTATCGGGCAGCATATTATCTGTTGATAGCAGGTTTTTTGTGCCATTCGGCGGCGGCTTTTCAATCTTGAAAATTAAATTTTTTAGCCTCCCGTGGTTTTGATTCTGCAGCCCTTGCTGGGGGAGCTGCATTTTAAGGTAGTATATATTGTCATAAGATAGTATATTTTTTGATGAATTCGCAAAAAGCAGAATTCATCACGTTTTAGGTTTTAAGTGTTAGGTGGTTATCTCTTACTGTTTTAGGGATACTTAAAACTTAAATTCTAAAATTTAAAACGTTCGTAAAAAGTTGTTTTTAAACTTTTTACGAAATAATAAAGGACAGCAAACCATGCTACGTACCCGCAAGATGCTCATTTCATTGTCTCTTTTTACAATGATCATAACGGCCTTTAGCGTGCAGGGAGCAGGGACGGAAGCAATCAAGCAACAAGCATCCCTCACCATAGGGCTTATTCCCGAGCAAAACATATTCAAACAGCTCGAACGCTATGAGCCGTTGGCCGATTATATTTCAAAAAAGATAGGAATAAAGATAGAGTTAACCCTGCTGAGACGCTATGGGAATATTATAGACAATTTTGCTTCCGCCGGCATGGATGGCGCTTTCTTCGGAAGCTTCAGTTACGCTCTTGCGCATGCAAGATTAGGCCTTGAACCTGTTGCAAGACCCGAGGACCATAACGGCCGTTCAACCTACTATGGATTAATCTTTGTCAGGAAAGACAGCGGCATCAAAAACATAAACGATATGCAGAACAAGAGCTTTGTCTTTGTGGACAAGGCCACCACCGCCGGCTACCTTCTGCCCCGGGCATACTTTAAAAAACACGAAATCGAAAATTACAGTACATTTTTAAAAGAGGCTTATTTTGCAGGGACTCACCAAGACGCAATCTATGACGTTCTCAACCGAAAGGCTGATATAGGGGCGGCAAAAAACACGATGTTCTACCGACTTGCGGCCGAGGACAAAAGAATATCCGATGAACTGGTTATCCTGGAAAGATCCCCGGATGTGCCTGAAAACGGCCTGGCGGTTAAGAAAAGTCTTGACGCTTCTATTAAGCAGCAGCTGAAAGCAACGCTGATTTCGATGAATACCGACCCTGAGGGCATGGAGGTATTGAAAAAATTTGGTGCAAGGAGATTCATCGAAACGTCAAACGACGATTACGCCGCTGTTTACAGGTATGTTCAAGAAATTGGGCTGAATCTTTCCACTTACGACTATATTAATGAATAATGAAGAAAAGGATAATTATATACCTGGTTGGCATTTCCCTGGTTTTTCTGGCCGGCGGCATATATATCGTCGCAACCATTGAAACGGCGACATCCACCCTGGACCATCTGATAAAACTCCACCAGGTTGAAATATTAAGAGAGCATCTATTGATACAGATTAAAAGGGTCCAAGCAGATCTCAATCTCTGGGATACACAACATGCCAGGAGCATTGATACGATTATTCAAAACATGAAACAACTGGACAGCGTATCCACGACCTGTTTTGATTGCCATCACGCTCCGATTGTAACGGAAAGGCTGAAGGGCCTGACCCGGGACATTGAAGAATTCAAAGATGCATTCAGCCGGTCATTGACCATGCGGGCGAATCGCGCAAGGGTGGCCGAAGAAACCAATAAAGCCTTTTATATTTCAGAAAATTTGATCGCAAAAGTCCGTCTCATGGTACACATGGCGGGGAGCAAGCTTTCCGGCAAGACGCAAGCAACGCTGCAAGATATCGCCAGAACAAAATTTTTGCTCTACATACTTATTGCCATTACTCCTTTTGGTGCGGCCGGTTTAGGCTACCTTATCATAAGAGAGATAACAAAACCGGTCGCAACTCTTTTAACGGCAACGAGAAAGATAAAAACCGGTGACCTGGATTTCAGGATGGCGGGCTTGAAAGACGAATTTGGAGAAGTCGCCACTTCCTTTAACGAGATGGCCGACTCCCTGAAACAGAATATGCTTGCAATCGAGGAGAGCGAAAAGCGCTACCGCGTGCTGTTCGAAAGTGCCGGGGATGCCATTTTCCTTATAAAAGCCGAGGGAGAAGCAGCGGGTGATATTGTAGAAGCCAACCTTGCCGCGGCTGAAATGCACGGATATACTATTGATGAACTGCTGGAGCTCAACTTAATAAAAGATCTTGATGCTCCTGAGGACTCTTTAAAGGGGCCGGGCCGCATCAAGCAGATTATAAACGGGGAGTGGATTAAAGCGGAAATTAACCACATCAGAAAAGACGGCTCTCTCTTTCCGGTTGAAATCAGCGCCGGACTGTTGGAATTCATGGGCCAAAAATACATTTTGGCCATCGACAGGGATATCTCGGCTCGTAAGCAAATGGAGAATCAAATCCTGCAATCCAAACTTGATTGGGAGGATACGTTTAACACCATCACCGATATGATTACAATCCATGACAAGGACTTTAATATCATACTCGCAAACAAGGCGGCCGCTGATACCCTGGGGCTGCCCGTCTTGGGAAGCGGCAAAGTAAAATGCCATCAGTTTTATCACGGGAAAGACCGTCCGCCCGATAATTGCCTCAGTTGCGATTGCTTTCAAACCGAAGCTCCCGTTTCTTTTGAAACCTATGAACCTCATTTGGACAAGTTCCTCGAGGTAAGAGCCATGCCTCGATTTGACCATGATATGCAGGTAAAAGGGTTGATTCATGTTATCAGGGATATAACTGAACGCAAAAAGGCTGATGCAGCCTTGCAACGGATAGAACAGATGAAATTGGTCGGGGAATGGGCCGCCGGGCTGGCCCATGAAATTAAAAACCCGCTGGCAGGTATAAAAATCTCCGTGGAAGTGCTCCTTGAAGATCTGAACATCTCTCCGGATGACCGCTCCATAGTATTAAGAGCAGTGGGTGAGATCAAACGCATCGAAACATTATTAAAGAGCCTCCTTAATTTTGCCAAGCCGCCCAAACTCGAGCTGACGCTTATAGATATGAATGCTCTTTTGGATCAAACCCTTGATTTTTCTTTGAAGCACCCTTCTCTTTCATCAAGCGCCTCTATCGAGATAAACGTCTCAAAGGACTTTGATAAAAATATTCCCGTGATGCCGGCTGATCCCGTGCAGCTGCAACAGGTATTTCTCAATCTTTTGTTCAATGCCATCGAAGCCATGCCGGATGGCGGTGAACTAAAGATCAAGTCCGGCTATGATCAAAACGCAGACACGATTAAAATAGAAATATCCGATACCGGTAAAGGCATAGACCAAGAAATAATGAACGACATCTTTAAGCCCTTTTTCACAACCAAATCGAAAGGATCGGGGCTGGGGCTGGCCATTACCAGGCGGATTGTTGAAGATCACGGCGGCGCTATTTCGGTAACAAGTGGTCCGGACAAAACAACCGTATTCAGTATATTGTTCAACATTAAAGCAGGCAAAAAGGAAGCGTTAATATGAAAGACAAAGGGAAAATTTTTCTCTTGGACGATGAAGAACTGATTGCCTCCATGCTGGCCCGGTCTTTGAAAAAGGAAGGCTACGAGGTGCACATGGAGACCAAAACAGACGATGTTATCGATAAAATCAAATCGCTGGATCCTGATATAGTAATCCTGGATATAGGGATGCCTGAAAGGAACGGAATCGACATACTTCAGGAAATCATAGCTGACAAAATCGATACGCAAGTTGTCATGCTGACGGCAGATGACAGTGCCGAGACGGCTGTGCGGGCCATGAAATTAGGTGCGGCGGATTATCTGACCAAGCCTTTTAACACCGAAGAGGTAAAGATTGTTTTAAGTAAAATAATGGAAAAGGAGAGTCTGCGGCAGGAACTGCACTTCCTTAGAAAGGCCTATTCGCAAACCTTTGAGAAGGATGTCATCGGAGAGTCCGCCCCCATAAAAGAAATCATGGCAAAGATCGAAAAAATAGCCCAGGCCAGGGTCTCAACCGTTCTGATCACCGGTGAGAGTGGCACCGGCAAAGAGGTCGTGGCCAAACATCTCCATAATTTAATGTTCGGCAGGGGCACATCACGGCAGGCACCCTTTGTCTCGGTTAATTGTGCGGCCATGCCTGAGTCCCTGCTGGAGA
>JAQBHK010000440.1:0-10199 GCA_032127815.1 Desulfobacterales bacterium | reverse complement strand
ATAACCCTCTGGCTTCCGTGCTCTATCCGCAACTATTGGGGCTGTGTATGGGCATTGATGAAAAGACGTTGGGACTTCAGATGAACCAACTGGATATCAGCAATATCACCTCTTTTTTTGACCTAGGAGTAGAAAATGTCGAATAACAAAACAGGTGCCGTGATGGTGGTCGGCGGCGGCATTGCCGGGATGCAGGCAGCCCTGGATTTAGCCAATTCCGGATTGTACGTTCATCTGGTGGAGAAGACGCCTGCCATCGGCGGCATGATGTCACAATTGGACAAGACCTTTCCTACCAATGACTGCGCCATGTGAATTATCGCACCTAAACTGGTCGAGGTCGGCCGGCACATCAACATTGAACTTCATACGTTATCCGAAGTTACGGCAATAACCGGAGATGCAGGCAACTTTACGGTAACCCTGGATAAATTTGCCCGACATATAGATCTTGATAAATGCACGGGCTGCGGTGATTGTACCGAGGTTTGTCCTGTCGTTCTCCCCAGTCTTTATGATGCAGGTCTTGCTAAGCGGCATGCTACTTATAAACCATACGCACAGGCGGTTCCGGGAGGCTATTCCATAGAAAAACGGGATCGTTCGCCATGTATCAATGCGTGTCCAAACAGTGTCAATGCCCACGGTTATGTGGACATGATTGCACAGAAAAAATATCACCAAGCCCTGGAAGTAATCACAAGAACGTTACCGCTGCCGGGTGTAATCGGCAGAATATGCCCTCATCCTTGTGAAGACATGTGCCGCCGGCAGGAGGTAGATGAACCGATTTCCATCTGCGCTCTTAAACGCTTTGCGGCAGATCAGACAGATGTTGATGAGTTGCCTTTCCCGGATATAACGCCAAGGGATGAAAAGGTTGCAATCATCGGAGCAGGTCCTGCCGGTCTAACGGCGGCCTATTTTTTGGCACAGGATGGTTTCAAGGTTACAATATTCGAGGCCCTTCCCGTCGCAGGCGGGATGCTTAGAGTGGGGATTCCGGATTACAGGCTTCCACCGGATGTCCTTGAAAAAGAGATTAAGTGGATCACCCGGCTCGGAGTCGAGATTAAATTCAATACCGCCCTGGGGCGCGACATCACCATTGACCGGTTGATGGACGATGGCTACAAATCGGTCTATCTTGCCATTGGCTGTCACGCCGACATGAAACTGAATATCCCCAATGAAGATGCCCAAGGGGTCATTCCCGGTGTTAAATTTTTGAGAGATTTAGCGCTTGGTAACATTAAAGCCTTACAGGGTACTGTTGTCATCGTCGGTGGCGGAGATGTGGCCATTGATGCTGCAAGATCCGCTCTGCGTCTTGGCGCGGACAATGTCAGCATCCTTTACAGGCGGACTAAAACCGAAATGCCTGCCCGCGGTGAAGAGATTGAAGATGCCCTTGAAGAAGGTGTGGATATTCAGTTTCTCATGGCCCCCGTGGAGGTGGTTGAAAAAGAGAAAAGGGTCGTCGGTCTGAAATGCATTAAAATGCAGCTTGGAGATCCGGATGAAAGCGGCCGGCGACGTCCTGTCCCTGTAGAGGGGAGTGAATTTGTTGTTGACACTCAAATCATAATACCTGCCATCGGTCAACGAACCGACACTTCTTTTCTTGAAGGTGAAGTTGGTATCGAATTAGACCGATGGAACAACATTAAGGTCGACTCCATAAGCTTCGAAACCACCAGAGAAGGTGTTTTTGCCGGTGGTGATGCCCAGACCGGAGCATCCATAGCAATTAAAGCTGTGGCTGCCGGACGCGAGGCAGCCATTTCCATTTCAAGACGTCTGAATGGTATGGACGTAAAAAAGGGGCGGGAACCCTTCAAGGCTCCTCAGGAAAACTTCAATACGATCGGTGAAGATATTGAGATGGCCGCACGGGCTAAAATGCCCAGGATCTTGCTGGACGAAAGGAAGGAAGATTTCACCGAGGTTGAACTCGGCCTGAGTGAAGAGCAGGCCATTGCTGAAGCGCAGAAATGCCTTGACTGCATGGTGTGCTGCGAGTGTTTCGAGTGTATCAAGGCCTGTAAGGCCGAGGCCATTTCGCAAAAAACCCACGCCCAGAAGAAAGAGACAGAATCAATCGATGTGGGGGCCGTTATTTTGGCCCATGGCAGCAAGGCCTTTGACCCCGCGGTCCATGATGTTTACGGCTATAAGAGACATCCTGATATTGTGACCAGCCTGGAATTCGAAAGGATTCTTGCGGCTTCGGGTCCCTACGGCGGGCATCTGATACGGCCTTCGAATCATAAAGAACCTGAAAAGATCGCCTGGCTGCAATGCATCGGATCACGGGATGAACACCTGGGAGCTCACGGATATTGTTCCGGAGTCTGTTGTACATATGCCATCAAAGAGGCCATGCTGGCCAAAGATCACGCCGGCAAAGACCTGGACACGGCCATCTTTTATATCGACATCCGCACTTACGGCAAAGACTTTGAGCGCTATTACAACCGCGCCAAGGATGAAGTGGGTGTCCGCTTCGTCAAATCCAGGGTCACCAACGTTATCCCCGATGATGACACCGGCAAGCTTCTGATCCGCTATGTGGACGAAGCCGGCAAGAGGATTGAAGAGGGATTTGATATCGTGGTGTTGTCCATAGGTCTGATGGTAAGTCCGGAAGGGGTGGCACTGGCTAAAAGACTGGGCGTTGACATGGACCATTACAACTTTGCCCAAACCAGCAGTTTTGCACCGGTTGAAAGCAGCGTATCGGGCATTTATGTTTGCGGCGCTTTTGAGGCACCCAAGGATATCCCGTCCTCTGTGATCGATTCCAGTGCCGCTGCGGGTGTGGCGGGAAGCCGGCTGGCCGAAGCGCGCTGGACCCTGACGAAAACCAAAGATGTTCCCGCCGAGATCGATGTTCGCGGTGAGGCTCCCCGGGTCGGTGTCTTTGTCTGTCGTTGTGGTACCAATATTGCGGGTGTCGTTGATGTTCCGGCCGTGGCGGAGTTTGCAAGAAGCCTGCCGGGTGTCGCCTATGTCGAGGAAAACATGTTCAGTTGCTCCCAGGATACCCAGGAGAAAATCACCGGGGTCATCAAAGAGCATAAGCTCAATCGGGTGGTAGTCGCCGCCTGTACCCCCAAAACGCACGAACCGCTGTTTCAGGAGACCTTGATTAACGCCGGTGTAAATAAATACCTGTTCGAGATGAGCAACATCCGCAACCAGTGTTCCTGGGTCCATAAAAACGATCCTGAAGAAGCCACGAAAAAATCTAAAGATATGGTAAAAATGGCGGTGGCCAAAGCAGTGCTTTTGCAGCCTTTGACAGAATCGACCATGGCGGTCAACCCGTCGGCCCTGGTAATCGGCGGAGGTGTAGCCGGGATGGCGGCGGCCCAAAACATGGCCCAGCAGGGATACAAGACCTTTCTGATTGAAAAAACAGGTGCTTTAGGAGGACAGGCACGCTCTCTTCATGAAACCTGGCGCGGCGAGAATGTTCAGCAGCACCTTAGTAAATTAACCGGTGCCGTTCAGTCGCACAATAACATAACGACGTACTTGAACGCCGAGATTGAACAGGTGGAAGGGTTTGTCGGTAATTTCAAAACAACTATCCGGAGCAACGGCAGCAGCAGCGTTTTAGAGCATGGTGTTACCATTATTGCCTCGGGGGCTGCGGAGTTGAAACCGGACCAGTATTTATATGGACAGGATCCACGCGTGGTTACCGGGCTGGAACTGCAAAAACGGTTTATCGAAAATGATCCTGCTTTGGAAAATTTTAAATCGGCTGTTTTTGTCCAGTGCGTCGGCTCGCGCGTCCCGGAGCGTCCCTACTGCTCCAAGGTCTGCTGCACACAATCCATCAAGAGCGCCCTTAAGCTCAAAGAGAAAAATCCTTGCATGGATGTTTATGTTCTGTACCGGGATATGCGCCCCTACGGGTTGCGAGAGGATCTATACCGGCAGGCACGATCGGCCGGGATTGTTTTTATCCGGTATGATGTGGATAAATATTTCGCCGTCACCGCGGAGCAGGATGATCTTTTGGTGATGTTCTCCGACAAAGTGCTAGGCCGCCTGATGGAAATACGACCGGATCTTTTGATTCTGGCTTCCGCCGTTGTCCCGGACACCGGTAGCCTCTTGTCCCGGCTTTATAAGGTCCCCCTGAATCAAGACGGCTTTTTCGCAGAAGCCCATGTCAAACTTCGACCGGTTGATTTTGCCACGGACGGTGTCTTTGTTTGCGGGCTGGCACATGCGCCCAAAACGATCGATGAATCGATTACACAGGCTCAGGCCGCCGCCGCCAGAGCCGTCACGGTTCTGGCCAAAAAAGAGATCAAGCTGGGCGGCATCATCTCCCATATCGCTCCGCAGCTTTGTTCCGGATGCTTGGGATGCGTTAATGTCTGTCCCTTTAATGCCATTGCATTCGACGCTAAAAAGTTTGTGGCTGAAGTGAATCCGGCCCTTTGCAAGGGCTGCGGCGCCTGCTCGGCAGCCTGTCCCTCCGAGGCACCGGCTCTGATGGGATTTAACAACAATCAGCTTTACGCCCAGATCAAGGGTGCCCTAAGCGCCTAATAAACTTAGTGTCCATCCATTATTGACGGCACACAATTATTGATGTATCTATTTTTCTGATTTTATTCTAAAAAGAAAGGAAACCAAAATGCCACCACAATCCCGCATGGAGCTGGAAATAGCAGAGACCAAGTACATAAGTAATCTAAAAGAGGCAGAAAAGATGGGTCACAAAGAGAGTGTCGCGGATGCTTGCGGAAAACTCGGCACTATTTACATAACTCTTGGCTATCTGGATAAAGCCGAAGAGATGTTTAAAAAGAGCCTCAAAATGGAAGAGCAGCTGGCCAACCAAGAGGGTATGGCGTCAGATTACGGGTATTTGGGTACTGTTTACCAAATGCGCAATGATCTGGAACAAGCCGAAAACATGTTCAAAAAGAGCCTTGAAATCAATCAGGAGCTGGGCCGCAAGCATGGCATGGCAACGGTTTACGGCAAACTGGCCGAAGTTTACTATACCCGTCGGAATTTGGACCAAGCCGAGGCCATGTTTAAAAAGCACCTGGAAATGGAAGAAGCGCTGGATAACAAAGAGGCCATAGCGAAAATCTATGGTTTTTTAGGAGATATTTACCGCCTCCGTCTCGATTTTAATCAAGCCGAAGAAATGTACGAAAAGAGCCTGCAGATTTTTGAAGCTGCCGGAGTTGGGCATATGGTAGAGCTAATGCAGGAGATGCTGGCCAACTTAAAAAAGAGGAGGGTCTCTTAACAATATTGAAGCCACAATCTAATCGTGGCGGCGGGGAGCTTCATGGATTTAACAGCTTTATTCCATTTACAATAATCGGAAGTAAAAAAAACCATACAATAAAGGAAACAATACCGGTAAAAATACCGTGGTAATTATCATAACTGAATTCAAGTGCATTTGTAACCTTAGGCGTATAATTCAATATCAAGAATAAAAGCGAGTCTCCCGGCAAAAAAAAGAGTTGAATAAGTATCTCAATGATATCACCCATAGTAAAGGCACCATCTAAGTTCATATCAGCTACAAATTCCCAGGGTTTGATTGCCATCAGCTACTTTCCAATTAAGGTATGAGTTCTGTCTCCATCGCTCGGAAAAACCTCAATGCAGTTCTTAGAAAAGGTCTTTTATGCCTGCTTTGACAAGGGCCGGTTTGAGAAGCAGCTTGAATTTCTTGGAACCTCGGGCGTCAATAAAGGTGTCTTCAAATGTCATGGTTGTTTTTCTCAGTATTTTTAAATTTTTACCAAGATAAATGAAGTGGAAATTTAAGGCGCAGGCAACCAGTGCTGCTGCTACGAACAGAGCAACAATTTTTTTCATAGCGTGTCTCCAGTAGCGTAAGTATGAACAATCATCTTGGCCCACGTCAAATAAGGATACGAATGATGATTCCTGAACCAACAGGCATTGTCTGATTAATAACATTGAAGATAAGGTAAGACAATCTAAAATATTTTGGGCTTCATTTTTTGGTAGATGGAAGACAGAGTCAAAGAGACGAGCGGGCTCACCTAAAAGGCTCGTTCGCCTCCCCGACATCTACCTCTCAGAAAGGTACCAGTAATCACAAAAATCGGCTGATTCTGCAGAACCGCAAGATGCTGATTATTTATGCCTCATTCCAGACTCGTAACGAGGGTATTATTAAGTGAGATACTCGTTCCGTATCTACGGCATTAAAGGGTTTTGTGGCGCCAGGATAATTGCAGGTATCACGAGCGGGAGAATCGTTCTCAAACAAAAAAAGTGGGGATATAATCTTTATGCATTTTAGTGAGCGAAAAGATAAACAAAGTGACTCAAGCTAAATTAATGTCGGAATTTGGGCTAAAGTAACTAATTGACAATCCTTAAATAAAACAGTATAAGCGATTTTTTGTATGGAAGGGAAAGTTATGCCATTTGCAATTGATTTTTTATCCATTCTTTCTGCGGCAATCTGGGCGTTTTTGTTTTTTTTTGTTGGTATGTTAGGTGGAGAAACATTATTCTCATTCGCCTTAAAAATTTCTTTTGTACGAGAAAGCATGCAATCATCCAGAGGCTGATTTTTGAGTCATTATGAGATATTTTAAAAAACTTTTTTCCTTGGGGCATAAAGGATTAAGAAAGTTAGTGTATCTCGTTAGAGATCGCTTTGATCTGATAGAAGTTAAGATTTTATTAACAGGGCTGATATTATCCTTTTTAGCCTGTTTATACTTATTGTATCTTCTTTTTGCAAATCCCGGTCTTCATAGAGTTCTATCTTCTACGGCAATTGTTCATATAATGGGAGGGAGAGCCTTGGGGATTGCGGCATGCCTTTCTGCTGACATTTCTATTTTTTATACGATCGCATACAATTTTTTTCTTGAAGTTGTTATTGTCCTTATTACCTATGGTACGATGGTTTTAATTATGCGGAATATCATCCAACCGAAATTATTTCGTAGTCAGGTGAGGCAGGCTGAACTTGCTGCGCAAGATCAAAAAACCAATATTAAAAAATATGGGACGATAGGACTTTTCTTGTTTGTAATGCTTCCATTTTTCATGACCGGCCCGGTCGTTGGATCGATTATTGGATATCTTCTCAACTACAAGGCGATTAATAATTTTCTAATCGTATTTAGCGGGACTTTGAGCTCAATTATCATATATGCCCTGATCGGCAATAATATTATAAAACATATCAATAAGTACGTCCAGGTAGATCTGGTGAAGGAATGGGCCGCAATTGTTGTTGGAATCTTGATCGTGTTATTTTTAATATACCACTTTAAAACTGTAAAAGCCTATTTAGATGAAGAGACTGACGAAGAATAATTGTATTTGATTCCCCCCACTTCCTGTGATAATTTCGGGTATCATTTTTTGCACGTGCAAGAAGGTGTATTGAATGTCATAAATGGAAAACCGGCCTTTGTGATCACCAGTAGCCATGCCGAGTGCCGGCACATCTGACAATGGATTCCAGCCGATCATTGCGATAACAGGCCATTACCGGAATGGAGTTTTCATCGGACGCTCTTTTCAGTTTGCGAAGATACTCTACGGTAGCTTCGATAATCTCTTTGTCCAGTTGCAAGTGCTCTGCAAATTCTTCAACTGAATACGCGCCCCAATCTTTCATGATCTCTTCAACCTGTTCAACCGAAGGCAGTTTTTTAGCGTCAGGGTCATTCATAGCATTCACCATTAAACTAATTGAGGCTCCCTTTATTCTCTTTGTTATTGCTTTTATCTCCCGCCGCCCGGCAGGCATTTCGCATTCACGTTTGAATGCCAAGTTTGGGCAGGATATAGAGTTGCAGAAGGAAATAGCAACCGATTAATACCAGAAAAATAATTGTTATTTTCATCAAAGCTCCTTATAAAAGTAGTTCAACACAGGCACGTCATCAGCACTGATAATATAAGTCCGGGATGTGTAAAGTCCAATAACATTATAAATCAAGGGGGGCAATACGCTTGTTTCGAGCTTATTCTTCTTTCAGGCTGTCCAACATTGGGGTCCATCGCCGTTTACGCGGCTATTCGTTAGTCAACTATGGATCATTAATGTTAGATCACAGCGGAAACCGTTTGGGAGTCTGGTATTCACCCTGAGATTGGACAACCGTTAAAATGGAAAGCGAGAAGGTTATCGTCGTTCATACCCCGGATATTGATCGACCTCGAAGAACATCGGGAATCTTCCGGAAGACGATTGGTGAAAACTGAAGCCGGGATCTTTAAAGGGTATGATGGTACGTTGCTCTAGTGTCACAAAAAGGATTTGACCTCAAAGTGCCCGCCTGCTTTTCAATATGATAAAAGGCCAAGCCCGCTCCGGCGGTGATCACAAACAGCCCGACAATTTGAAAAGACAGCCAATCATAACTGCGGCCGGCAAGCAAAAAAGCGGTCAGCAATGCCAGAATTGTGGTGGACAGGGTCAAAACGCCCAGATAATCTATGGAAACTGCTTTCCGTTTTTCGCGAGTTTCGATCAAATACAAGAAGATCCCCAGCAGGGAAACCGCTCCCACCGGGATATTGATAAAGAAGATCCAGCGCCAGGAGAAATAATTGACGATAAATCCGCCGATGGTCGGGCCCAGAACACTGGCCACTCCCCACACAAAACTGGCAATCGACATCATCTTGCCGCGATTTTCCGGCGAAGAGATATCTGACAGGACAATGTAGGTCAGGGCAAAGTTTCCGCCGGCACCGATGCCCTGAATCACCCGGGATAAAATAAGCTGCGTCATATTCTGAGAGATCCCGGCCAATACCGAGCCGGCCAGAAAAATGCCGATGGAAACATTGAAAAGTTTTTTGCTGCTGTAAAGATCGCAGAGTTTGCCAAAAACCGGCAAGGCCACCGCACGGCTCAAAAGGTAGGCGGAAAAAGCCCAGCTGTAAAGATGCAGCCCGCCCAGGTGCGCCACAATAGACGGCATGGCCGCCCCCATCACCAGGGCGTCCAGCGCTCCTAAAAAGAGGGCCAATAAAGATGCAACAATGATAAAAATACGGTTTTTACGGCTGATCAGCAGTTCCGGGGGGAGCGGCGCTTCGTGAAATTTGTTGCCGGTGTTTAATGCGGTTTTATTTTGGATTTTTTGCACAGTTCTGTATTAATCTATACCTTTCGTGCTCCTCACGGCCCGGGCATGGAAAAAACAGGTGAAATCCTGCCACCATACAAAGCCAAACTCTACGTCCGCGTACCAGGCCGCAACATAGGATTTATTATCCGCACTCCAGATTCTCTGTTTGTCAGGGTCAAACACGGGTTCCAGGCAAAACTGGTATGGATCCGCATTTTCAATGAACAGAGACATGAGTTCGTTGACAGTGGGCAGCCGCCAGTCTGAAAATCCGGCAAAGGCCTTCCTGTTCAGCGAGTTAACGTAATTTTGTGCTTCATTCCAGGTCCCCGGATAGGGTGACCCTCCTTGCTCCCACAGAAGTCCTGTGACCTCATCCAGGATCGTGCCGTTTCCATTATCCCTGAGGGTGCCGGAGACCGGGTTTTTAGGCCGCCATAACACGTCCGCGTCAAAAAGGTCCCTTGCGCGCTTAAGGCCGGTCTTGATCGGCACATTGCGCAGCATAACGGAGCCTGCTGTCCGGCGTGTTTTTTTCGGTAAAGATTTTTCCTCAATCAGGGTGCAGGTTTTGGCCTTTTTATCCTCCCAGGCCGCGGCCAGCAGGTCCAGTTCGGCCAGCATGTGGCCTGCGCTTGTAAACCTTGCCTCCCGATCGGGGTGCGTGGCTTTCTTCAAGAAGCGGTCCCATTCTTCGTCCAGTTCCGGATTGATGTCGGCAGCCCCCTTGTTTCCATCAGGCAGGCTGCCCGTCAGCATGCGAAAAAGCGTGATGCCCACTGAGTACAGGTCCGAGCGCTCATCCGCCTGGTTGGGATTCTCCTCCTGCTCGGGAGCAGAGTAACAAGGCGTTCCCACTTTGAGCGTATCAGGTCCGCCCAACTCTTCTCCCCGCAGCTTGGAGACCCCGAAATCAATCATCTTGACCGTGTCTTCGTCCGTAAGCATCATGTTAAAGGGCTTCACATCCATGTGGATGATTCTGGCGTGATGCAGCCGGGCCAGTGCTGCCAGGATTTGCCGCGTGTACTGAATGGAGGCATCGATGGAAAGCGGCCTGGAAGGTGT
>JAQBHK010000439.1:0-12211 GCA_032127815.1 Desulfobacterales bacterium | reverse complement strand
TTTTTTATGACCGCCTGCAGACTTGATGGAAAATTGGGGATTTCAGGAAAAGGGTTCGGCCTGGTTTCCGGCGGGTTGTGCGGTCTCACCAAGACCTTGAACCTGGAGTGGGACAACGTATTTGCTAGAATCGTGGATCTGGGCCCTGACAAGACCCCGGCAGATTCCGCATCAATTATTATCAATGAGCTTTTTGATCCGGACTGTCGTATTGTTGAAACCGCATACGGGCCTGAAGGAAGAGTGACACTGGAAGCTCTTGAAGCTGAAGGCGCTTATGAAGAGAAAAACGATCAAATCGATTCCTCATCGGTTTTTCTGGTTGCAGGCGGCGCCAAAGGCGTAACCGCAGCGTGCGTTGCCGAGCTTGCCGCCGCCCATAAGTGCAGATTCATCCTCCTGGGACGTTCAGAGTACCAAGGGGGTAACGAACCGATTTGGGCAACCGGTATCGATGATCCGGCCGAGCTGAAAATGGCCGTTATGAACCAACTGAAACAATCCGGTGAAACACCCACACCCAAAGCCGTGGACAAACAATTTAAATCGATTCTGTCCAACAGGCAGATCAGCCGGACGCTAAAGAAAATACGAGAGACCGGTTCATTGGCCGAATATATCTTAGCTGATGTTACTGACCGCAGAACCCTAAAGAAAAAACTGGCACCGGTTGTTGAAAAACTGGGAGCGGTTACCGGCATCATCCACGGAGCGGGAGTTCTGGCGGACAGACGTATTGAAGACAAGACCATAAACGATTTTGAGGCGGTCTATTCAACCAAGGTCAAAGGCCTTGAAGCCCTGCTTGACTGTGTTGAGACAGACCGGCTTACCCATTTATCTTTGTTTTCTTCCGCTGCCGGATTTTTCGGTAATGCCGGCCAGTCGGACTACGCCATTGCCAACGAAATTTTAAACAAGTCCGCTTACCGCTTCAAGACCATGTACCCTGACTGCCATGTGAGCGCGTTTAACTGGGGGCCATGGGACGGTGGAATGGTAACGCCTGAACTCAAAAGGATGTTTGCTGAAAAAAACATTGATGTAATCCCTGTTAAAGCCGGGTCTCAGCTCTTTGCAGACGAACTTTCATCTTCAGACAATACCATCCAAATTCTGGTGGGAAGTTCAATGCGGGCGGAACGGCAACTTAGCCGTAGCCGGCTCGGGTCGTTTCGAATCACCCGCAGGTTGGTGGCGGACGACAACCCCTTTTTAAAGGATCATGTCATCGGGGAAAATCCTGTGCTGCCCACGGTGTGCGCTGCATCGTGGATGGCTGAAGCCTGTGAAATGCTGTATCCCGGATTCAGTTTTTTTTCTGCAACCGGCTACAAGATGTTTAAAGGTATTGTTTTTGAGAGTACCCAGGCACAACAGTATATTCTGGATATTGATGAGGTTGAAAAGAATTCCTCCCACATAGAATTCAAGGTAAACATATCCAGCCGTAAAAAGAACGGGGAGCCGGTAAATCATTATGCCGCCGGAATAAGACTTGTAAGCCGGATTCCTGAGCCTCCCGTGTATGAAAAGGCCGATTTTGAAGTTACAAAAATCATAGACGGCCGACAGCTGTATCGTGACGGAACTCTGTTTCACGGTCCTAATTTCCAGGGCATCGAACGGGTCATCAATCTTAGTGAGCACAGACTGACAGTGGAATGCCGACTGCCTGAGGTTGCGGTGAGGGATCAGGGTCAGTTCCGGGTCGGTACCTTTAATCCGTATGCTGCCGATATTCAGTTCCAGTGTATGCTGGTTTGGGTCCGCCATTACCTGAATGCAGCCAGTCTGCCTGCAGAGGCGCAGGCCGCCGAACATTACATGTCGGTACCGGCCGGCCGGAAATTTTATGTATCCTTATCCGTAAAAAACAACGGTTCGGCAAGTATGACGTCGGACATCATCTCCCACGACCGGGATGGAAGGGTCTATTCAAGAATCCAAAAAGCAAAGGTAATCATCAGCAAACAGCTTGACCGGCTTTTTCCAAAAGCAGGAAAGCGGTAGGGGGCATGGCTGTTTGGTAACCGTTCACAGGTTCAGCGTTCAAAGGTTGTGAGTAGATGCGAGTTTTTTTTTACCTGGGTTGAGAGGTTCAACGTTCAAGGTTCCGGGTTGATGTGCCCTAACAGGCTCGACCCAAAAGAGTTACGCCTCCATAGAGGCTGCAAATAATTTTCACCCAATGGGTGAAAGAGACCAATCCTGGCATTGAGTTGTAACGTTAAGTAATGTCAAGATGGTATACCCTTGAACCTAGAACCTTGAACCTTGAACCGATCAGTTTAGGTTTTATTATGACGAACAGGATCGCTATTATTGGAATAGAGGCTGCTTTTGGCGGTGCGGACAGCCTGGACCGTTTTGAGCAGCAGGTCTATGATGGTGTTTTCCCGGAAAACAGAGAATTGTATCAGAACGATTTCGAAAGATCGCCGGATGATGTCAAAGAGACTTTAGGAAGGGTCATCGGCGGGGCGTTGCAAGACACAAACGCAGGTTCGGCGCTTAAAAAGTATGATGAAGCATTTCTGGTTGTGGCGGCCGAAGCCGGGTTTTGTACCAAAGCAGATGGGCTCAAAGCGTTTGCCGTGGAAGAGAGGCTTTTGCCGGCCCTTAAAATTGCTAAAGGTCTGCTTGAGGAACAGAAAGCCGATGCGGTTCCGGTGGCTGCAATGGGCCGGTGCGGAGCCGGAGCCGTTGTATTAAAGCGCTATGACCGGGCCGTGCAGGATAAAGATCGCATATATGCGGTGATTGATTCCATCGGCTTTGGCCCTTTTATCGAACCGTCAGACGTTTCTGAAATCAGCTACATGGAGATCTGCGGTCAAAATCTGAAAGACCTCTTTGTCTGGGCGGAATCAACGGTTGCCGGCATCTTTGAAAAAGAGAAAAAATTACTTTCATGCGCTTTAGGAAGCACCGAACATATCAGCGACAACTCCGCTTTATCCACCCGTAATGCCGGTTTGATGGCCGGTATTATAAAGACGGCCCTGTGTCTCTATCACAGATATATTCCCGCATTTTCCTTATGGACAACCCCCCAAGACCTTGAAAAATGGGAACGGAGCCCTTTTTATGTTCCCATTGGTTCACGCCCCTGGTTTAAAGATGGAAAATCTTTACTAAGAAAAGCGGCCGTTTTTTTCAAAAAAGAGACCGAAAGCGGTCATTTGATCTTATCGGAGGGCGGCTCCATACCGCCGGTTGTTGGAACCTATATTTCAAATGCAAAACCGTTTTGTCTTCCGGTTGCCGGAGACAGTCAAAAAGAATTGACAGACAGGCTTAGAACTTTAGGCGATTTGTTTAAAGCGGAATATGATCTTCAAAGGTTCTGCCGAAAGCGTTATGACGAATTCAGCAAAAGGGGAAGTGCGCCTTATGCGTTGATGCTTGTGGGAGGAACGACAGATGAACTGGCCAAAGAGGCGACGTTTATCCGCAAAGCCATCCCGGGAGCCTTTGGCAAAAAGACTGAAATCAGGACCCCGAGGGGAAGTTATTTTAGCGCCAATCCCCTGGGACATAAGGGCAAGGTGATCTTTGTCTATCCGGGGGTCGGCAGTGCCTACGTGGGGCTTGGGCAGAACCTGTTTCACATGTTTCCCGGCCTCTATGACCGGATTGGAAAACTTGTGGACGATGTGGGCCGGGTTTTAAAAGAAAAAGAGCTTTATCCCAGAACCTGTTCTGTTTATTCCGACGACCAGTTAAAAGCCCTGGAAAGAGTGCTTCGCAAAGATATCATGGCGGTCTCGGAATGCGGAATGGCGTTTTCTGTTATCTATACCATGATCATGTCCGCATATTTCAAACTGATTCCGGATATGGCAATGGGCTATAGCATGGGAGAGGCTTCTATGATGGCGTCTCTTATGGTGTGGCAAAACCCCGGTCAGCTCAGCAATAAACTGAGAGAAAACAGTGCCTTTAAAAGCGGCCTGCACGGTGAGCTTACCGCCGTGCGAAAATCATGGCGGCTCGAATCGTCACCCAAAGGAGAAAGAATCTGGGACTCTTTTACACTTTTTGCGGACCGAAAGACGGTTCAAGCCGAGGTGGACCGGGCAGACCGGGTGTATCTGACCCTGATCAATACGGAGAGTGAGGTTGTCATTGCCGGCGATCCAAAAGCCTGCGTTAAGATTGCCGAAAAGATCGGATGCACCTATTTTCCCTTGCGCCTTGATCTTGCCATCCACAGTGAGCCTGCGCACTTAGAGTACGGCAATCTGGTGGACCTGTATACGCTTCCGGTGGACAAGAACAACCCTATAAAGTTTTATTCGTCATCCTGTTACATGCCGGTTCCCCTGCGCAGCAAAGCCGTCGCTCACAGCACTGCCAAGGCGTTCTGTGATCCGGTGGATTTTCCAAAGCTGGTAAAAAAAACCTGGGAAGACGGCGCCAGAATCTATATTGAAACCGGTTCCAGACAGACCTGTTCATTATGGATCAGTGAAATCTTAAAGGGAAAAGAGTCTATTGCCGTGCCCCTGAATATCAAAGGAGCCGGTGATCAGCCGGCTCTGACCCGCGCCCTTGCACAGCTTGTGGGTCACCGGGTGAAGGTGGATTTGGCATGCCTTTTTTGATTGATGATTGGCGATTGATGATTTGCGAAGGCGCTTCGCTTCGTGGGTTTAGAGGTTCAGGGTTCAGGGGTTCAGAGGTTTATCCTTCATTTAATTACCTCTATGGAATCAATGGTATAGGGAAAAAGCGCGAAGCGATGAACCCAGAACCCAGAACCTTGGAACCTTTAAACGCCTTCTAAAAGAGGTTTTATGGCAAAAATTGCAGTCATCGGCGTATCCTGCCTATTTCCGGGAGCGAAAACCAGCGGCCAATACTGGCAGAACCTGCTGGATGGGAAAAGTTTTAAAACAGCGGCCACACGGCAGCAGATGGGCGTTGACCCGGCCGATTATTTTTCCGCCAAACCCGGTGTTGCCGACAGGTATTACTGCATGCAAGGCGGTTATATCCGCAATTTTGAATTTGATTCCAAAGGTTATCATCTGCCTGCAGCGTATCTTGAACAGCTTGACGATCTTTTTAAGTGGTCTTTATATGTTTCAAAGGATGCATTAACGGACAGCGGATATTTTGAAAATAATGAAAAACTGTCTCGATGCGGTGTCATTCTGGGAAACCTCTCCTTTCCCACCAAGTCATCAAACCATCTCTGTGTGCCCATTTGCCACAAGGCGGTTGAAGCATCCTTGCGCAAATATCCGGACAATGACGATTTCAGACTGGCGCCCTTTACGTCTCCGTTGCCGGTATCTGACGATAATATTATGATTTCGGGTTATCCGTCTGCAGTTATTGCCAAGGCGCTGTCTCTTTGCGGTCCGTACTTTAGCTTGGATGCGGCCTGTGCTTCGTCAATTTATGCGGTTAAGCTGGCCTGCGATTATCTTTCAAAGGGCAGGGCCGACATGATGCTGGCCGGGGCCGTGAGTGCCGCCGACCCGTTATTTGTTAGTATGGGCTTTTCCATATTTCATGCCTATCCTGAGAATGGAAAGTCATCGCCCTTTGACAAAGAATCCCGGGGCCTGATTGCCGGTGAAGGGGCCGGCATGTTTGTTTTAAAGCGCTTTGAGGATGCGGTCAGGGACAAGGATAAAATATATGCATCGATTCTGGGTATCGGGCTTTCCAATGACGGCCGCGGGCAGTCGGTTTTGGCACCCAGCATGGACGGTCAGACGATTGCCTATGAACGGGCCTATGAACAGGCAAATATAGATCCCAAGGATATTACCTATGTGGAGTGCCATGCCACCGGCACCCAGCGGGGCGATACGGTGGAACTCGATTCCATGGACAACTTTTTTGGAAAACACGGCGCATCTCCTATGGTGGGGTCATGCAAGTCAAACCTGGGGCACCTTCTGACGGTCGCCGGCATGGCCGGAATGATAAAAACCGTTTTTTCCATGTCCCACGGTATTATCCCGGCCACGATTGATATTAAAGAGACCATAGGTTCAAAAAACAACGTTATATCTGCAAAACAGATCCCGGTCGCCAATACGCCCTGGCCCGGGGAAAAAGATGTAAAACATGCTGCTGTGAGCGGTTTTGGTTTTGGCGGTGCCAATGCCCACATTATTTTTGAGCACCGCAAAAATTGGACGGATGTTTCAGACCCGCTTCAGAATCCAAAAACCGCAAAGGCCAGGGTAATCCGTCTTTTTGAGGACAAAAAAGATCAAGACGGTCTGCCGTGTGCCATGGCCATCACCGGCATGGATGCACTTTTCGGGCCGTCCAGGGGGCTGGCGGAATTTCACCAAACCACCTGTTACGGTCTGCAGCATTTTATTGATCTTCCTGAAAAACGATGGAAGGGTATGGAAACATACTCCGATATTTTAAAGGAATACGGGTTTGAGGACGGCCTTCCGCCCCAAGGCGCATACGTGAACTGTTTCGACCTGGACTTTCTGGGATTTAAGATTCCGCCCAACAAGGATGACCGCCTGATTCCCCAGCAGCTCATTGTACTCAAGGTGGCCGACAAAGCCATCCGTGATGCGGAGCTTAAGGAAGGCACCAATGTGGCTGTCCTGGTTGCCATGGGCACAGAGCCTTCCCTGCACCAGTTCAGAGCAAGGGTGAATCTTGACACCCAGATCAAACACAGCATTCAAAAAACCGGCCGGAATGTTGACGAGAAAACAGGAGAAACCCTTATAGCGGGTATAAAAAACAGCATTCACAGCGTTGCCCGAACCAATCAGTATACCAGTTTTATCGGAAACATAATGGCGTCAAGAATCTCTTCCATCTGGGATTTCTCCGGCCCCTCTTTTACGGTATCTTCAGAAGAAAACTCGGTGTTTAAGGCCCTTGATATCGCCCGGATACTGCTGAACAACCGGGAGGCTGAAGCGGTTGTGGTGGCGGCCGTAGATCTTGCCGGCGGCTTTGAACATGTGCTTTTAAAAAACAGCCGGGTGAAGGTCAATACCGGCCGGTCCACCTTGAGTTTTGACCGGGATGTTAACGGATGGATGGTTGGCGAAGGTGCCGGTGCGGTTGTTTTAAAACGACGCGATGATGCTTTAGCGGACAACAAGCGTATTTATGCCACCGTAAATGCGTTAGGGTTTGCCACGGGCAGTGATAAAAAGGCGGTGGCCGCCGCCTGCCGGAAAACATTTAAAAGTGCCGGAATACACCCTTCTAAGATTACCTATCTTGAAGTTCACGCCAGCGGCATCAAGGCTGAAGATGATGCTGAAATATCAGGTCTGGTGGATGCATACCGGGCGTCAGGTTCGCCGCTTAAGTGTGCCATCGGCAGCGTCAAGGCCAACATCGGGCACACCTTCGCGGCTGCCGGAATGGCAAGTCTGATAAAGACAGCCCTGTGTCTGTATCACCGCTATATCCCGCCGACGCCCGGATGGTCTTTGCCCAAATATTTGGGAAAATGGGACCAGAGCCCGTTTTTTGTACCCACGGAGTCCGGAACCTGGTTTGCCGACGGACCCGAAAAGACCCGCACGGCAGCCATAAATTCAATGGGTGCGGACAATACCTGCTGCCATTTGATCCTTGCCGATGAACCGGGACAGATCGGACCCCAAAGCGGATATCTGGCCAGTATGCCCATGACCATGTTTCCCCTTGTCGCCGACAGTCTCGAAGAGCTTGAACTCGAATTGGACAAACTGGCGGCATCTCTTGAAACAGACCGGAAACTTGCATCCACGGCCGGAAAATTTTTCAGGCGCTTTAAGCAAAGAGAAACCCGTAACTTGCGGATTGCCATCGTCGGACAAAGCCGCAACGAGATATACGATGAAATTGAATATGCAAAAGCAGGCCTGAAAAAAACCTTTCAGGAAAACAAAGGTTGGATGTCTGAAAGAGGGAGCTGTTTTACCTGTGAACCGCTGGGCGAAACGGGCAAAATCGCCTTTGTGTATCCGGGAGGCTTTAATTCATATATCGGTCTGGGACGCAACCTCTGCCGGCTTTTTCCCGAAGTACATGAACGGGCCGGCATCTACACCTCCAGTCTGGGTGAGATCATCGACCATGACCTTTTAAATCCCAAAAGCATGAGCAACCTGTCTGATGACGAACTCAAAGCACTTTCGGAAAAGCTGTTTAATACACCCTCGGTAATGTTTGAAAGCGGCATCATGTCCGCAATATTATACACGGATATCATCAGGGAAAGTTTCGGTGTGTCGCCGGATCAGGCCTTAGGTTACAGCATGGGTGAAATTTCCATGCTGTTTGCCCTGGGGGTGTGGGATAAAGCTGACAGGATCAGAAAGGCGTTCAACGAATCTTCCGTCTACAAGTTGCGGCTGGCAGGCTCCATGGAAAATGTGAGACATGCCTGGAACCTTGATGAATCAGAATTCAAGAACAAAAAAATATGGTACAGCTACAAGCTTGAAGCATCTCCTGAACGGGTCCGCAATGCTCTGGAAAAGGATCTGGCCATATCAAAGGGCCGGTCGGCCTATCTGATATTTGTCAATACGCCTCAGAAAGTAGTGATTGCCGGCTATGACCAGGCCTGTAAACGGGTGATCAAGGATCTTGGCTGCAATTATTTTGAGGTCCCGGTGAGCGATGCCATCCACAGCGAACTGGTAAGACCGGATTATGAGGCCCTGATCAACATGCACCGTCTGCCGGTGAACCCTGTGCCGGATATCGACTTTTACTCTGCATTTGATTTTGCCCCGATTGTCATGGAGAGCGATGAGATCGCCAGGCGCGTTGCTGATATCTACACCCATGAGATCGATTTTCAGAAACTTATCGAAAAGGCCTACGAAGACGGCGGGCGAATATTTATTGAGCTTGGCCCGCGCAACAACTGCACCCGCTGGATCAATGAAATACTTCAAGGGCGGCCACATCTTGCGGTGGCCACCAACGAAAAGGATGTTGAAGAGCATGCCACCATCATCAAGGTCATTGCCGGGCTGTTTTGTCACAAGGTTTCCATGGATCTTTCCCCGTTGTATAGCCAAGCAAAAATGAAGTCTGTCTCCAAACGCCTTTTAAAGAAATCGATAATTTTGGGCGGGGACGGTATTGATACTAAGATTAATTCCGACAGCAACAGAAGATTGTTTGAATCATTTGGCAGCCTCCCGGTTTTTACCGAACCGGTCATTGAAACCTCCGGCCGTGGTGTAGCAGGAACTGTTGCCCCGCCGATACCGGACCCTGAAACATACTCTGAAGCTATTTTGGAAACAGAAAAAAGGTTTAATAGAAACCTTTCCATGTTGAGCACGGCCCATCAGGCGTTTTTAGATAATCGGTTGGATGGCGCCAGGCAGATTCATGCGCTGATTGAACTTCAGATCGCTCTGGCCGGGGAAGGACGTACGGTTGTCCCGGGTATTGCCGGCCGGCAAAACGTCTATGAATCAGCCCCGCTTGGGGATCAGGCGGTGAAACCGGTGCCGGTGGCGCTTGCTGAATATGAAAAGGATGAAACGCTAAAAGGGACAACGGCCGGCAAAGCGGGCCGTTTGGAGGTGGTCTGGGATCAGGATGATCTGTTGGAATTTGCCCAAGGCAGCATTGCCAAAGTGTTTGGTGATGAATACAAAATAATCGACACCTATCGCCGGCGCGTACGCCTGCCCATGGATCCTTATCTGTTGGTGACAAGGGTTACCAGACTGGATGCCCAATGCCACCAGTTCAGACCCTCTGCCATGACAACGGAATATGATATTCCCCGCAACTTCTGGTATGCCGTTGACGGTCAGATCCCGTGGGCCGTATCGGTGGAATCCGGACAGTGCGACCTTCTTCTGATCAGCTATCTGGGTATCGATTTTGGTTGCAAGGGCGACAGGATCTATCGCTTGCTGGACTGCACCCTTACATTCCTTGAAAATATTCCCATGGAGGGAGATACCCTGCGGTATGATATCCGTATCAACTCCTTTTCAAAAAGCGGGGAGAGCCTGCTGTTTTTCTTCAGTTATGAGTGTTTTGTAGAAGATACCATGGTCCTTAAAATGGACGGAGGATGTGCCGGCTTTTTTACCGATGAGGAGCTTGAGACCGGTAAGGGCATTATCCATACGGATGAGGAGTTTGAGAAAAGAAAACGCATTGAGAAACAGTCCTTTGAACCCTTACTGAAGTGTGACAGACACCGGTTTGCACTAGAGGACCTGCTCAAAATAACAAGGGGCGACCGGGGAGGATGTTTTGGTGAGCATTATGCCCAACCCGGCTTTAATCCTTCTTTAAAGCTGGCGACTGAAAATATGCTGATGCTGGACCGTATCGAATCTATCGACGTAAAGGGTGGGGCCTGGGGGCTGGGAGAAGCTGTGGCCTGCAAAGTTCTTGCACCGGATCACTGGTATTTTCCCTGTCACTTCAAGGACGACGAGGTTATGGCCGGCTCTTTGATGGCGGAAGGCTGCGGGCAGCTATTGCAGTTTTTTCTGCTTTATGTCGGTATGCACACCCGGACCGAAGATGCCCGTTTTCAACCCATATGGAATCTGCCCCAGAAGGTCAGATGTCGGGGCCAGGTAACCCCCAAGGACCGTCTGCTGACGTACCGGATGGAAATAACAAAAATCGGGCTTGAACCCCATCCCTATGCCGTGGCAGACATAGATATCCTCTTAGGTGATAAAATCGTAGTCGATTTTAAAAACCTGGGGGTTCAGATGGTCGAAAAAAGAGCGGACGATCCGTATAAAGTTGTGGTGCCCGAGGAAAAGACCGCACCGGGTGCGGTTGCAAAAAAAACAAGGGCACATAAAAAACAGCCGCTTTTTGACAGATATCATTTGGAACATTTTGCCACAGGCTCTCTTTCAGAGTGCTTCGGGCCGGAGTTTGCCATTTACAAAGGGCGTGTTGCTCCCCGAACACCCAACACGGACCTGCAGCTGACGTCACGGGTGACCCACATTGCAGGAAAACGGCATGATTTTTCAAAACCGGCGTATGCAATCGCCGAGTATGATGTGCCTGAGGATGCATGGTATTATACGAACAACTCAAATGGTGCCGTCATGCCGTACGCCGTAATAATGGAAATCGCCCTGCAGCCCTGCGGTTTTATTTCTGCGTATATGGGGACCACCTTGTTATATCCTCAGACAGATTTTTTCTTCAGGAATCTGGACGGCAGGGGCAGACTGCACCGGGATATCGATTTGCGCGGCAAGACCATTGAAAACAAAGCCACCCTGCTGACCACGGCTGCCATGGGGAATACGATTATCCAAACCTTTGAGTTTAAGATGACGGTTGACAAAGATCTTTACTATTCGGGAACGGCAGCCTTCGGTTATTTTGTGGCCGCTGCCTTGACAGACCAGATCGGGCTTGACAATGGTGTTGATAATCATCCCATGACGGAAAAAAAATATTTAAAAGATGCCGTTGTTTCACATATCGATCTGAAAGCCGTGGAAACAAAAAAGAGATACTATGAGAGCCATTCAGGCAAACCCTGTTACCGGCTGGCCGGACCTCAGCTTGATTTTTTTAATACGGTACAGATTGTTGCAGACGGCGGCAAAAAGGGGCTGGGCTATATCTATGCCGACCGCAAAATCGATGAAAAAGACTGGTATTTTAAATGCCATTTTTATCAGGACCCGGTCATGCCGGGATCTTTGGGTGTTGAATCGGTAATGCAGGCCCTTGAGGTTTTTGCACTGCATCAAGATTTGGGAAAAGGGTTTGCGTCACCCGGATTTACCCAGATTGAAGAGACCATCGTATGGAAATACCGCGGGCAAATCAACCCGGAAATTGACGCCATGGCCATTGAAGTCCATATTACCCGGATCGAAAAAAAGGCAGACCGGGTAACCATCATAGGAGATGCCGGCCTGTGGAAAGATCGGATACGGATTTATGAAATAAAGGATATCGGGCTGTGCATTGAGGAGGCGTGAAAGGTTCAGGGTTTAGAGGTTAACCCAAAACCTAGAACCTAGAACCTAGAACGCAGAACCCAGAACCAATCAGTTTAGGTAGAACACAGATGACACGGATTTTGAGGATTTTCACGGATTTTATTTTATCTGTATCTGTGTAGATCCTTTTTAATCTGTGTTATCCGCGTTCCATTGAATCCAGAACACGGAACACGAAACACGAAACAAAGGAGTATGTCATGGCTGAACATCCTGATAAACAAAAATGGGTAGAA
>JAQBHK010000438.1:0-15076 GCA_032127815.1 Desulfobacterales bacterium | reverse complement strand
GTTCGACCTAGAGGCTCTCGACAGGTGACCAAACCTTCCAGGACGAGACATTGTTTGGATTTTTGAATTTCGGTCATTGTTATTTGTTTGATATTTGATATTTGATATTTGGAATTTAATTTACTTTACTTTTAGGTAACTCTTAAAACCTCTTCCATTGTGGTTGAACCGTTTAATACCTTCCGGGTGCCGTCCTGTCGCAGAGTGATCATGTTTTGGTTTAAGGCCTCACGTTTTATCTGGTTGGAATCAAAGGTCTGCAGGATAAGGCTTTTTAAAGAAGAGGACAAAGGCATGATTTCAAAAATACCGTTCCGCCCCCTGTAACCGGTACGGAAACAGTTCTCACACCCGTTGGCTTTATAGAAAACAGCTCCTTGAAGTTGATCCGGAGTAATTCCGAAGCTTTTCAAGGTTGTATCATCGGGCGTGTAGGGCAGTTTACAATCCGTGCAAAGTACGCGGATCAGCCTTTGGGCCACAACTGCTAAAACGGCCGATGAAATTAAAAAAGGTTCGACGCCGATATCCACCAGACGCGTAATGGCACTGGCGGAATCGTTGGTGTGCAGTGTAGAAAAGACAAGATGTCCGGTCAAGGCCGACTGTACGGCGATTTCTGCCGTTTCCCGATCCCGTATTTCGCCGACCAGGATTACATCCGGATCCTGTCTGACAATCGATCTGAGCCCCCTGGCAAACGTTAAGTCTATCTTGGGATTGATCTGTATCTGACTGATCCCCTTGATCTGGTACTCCACCGGATCTTCTATGGTGATAATGTTGATGCCCGTGGTGTTGATGGAAGACAAGATTGCATAAAGGGTTGTGGTCTTGCCGCTGCCGGTGGGCCCGGTCATAAGGATGATACCGTTGGGGGATTTGACCAGGTTTTCTAACAGGTCAAGCCTGTCGGCCGCCAGACCGATATCCGCAAGTTTAAGCATAGAGCCTGTTTTATTAAGAAGCCTGAGCACGACGCGTTCACCAAACGATGCCGGAATGGTGGAGACTCGAACATCGATATCCTGATCTCCGATTTTGACGTCGAAGCGCCCGTCCTGGGGCAGCCGTTTTTCAGCGATGTTCATTTTGGCCATGACTTTGATTCTCGAAATCAGCGCAGGCTGAATCCATTTGGGAGGGGCCAGCAGATTATAAAGAATACCGTCAACCCGATAGCGAACTTTAAAACTGTCCTGATAGGGTTCGATATGAATATCGCTGGCACGTGCTTTTATGGATTGGGAAATAATATGATTAACAAGCTTGATGATCGGTGCATCGCTGATGTCGTCTAAAAGATCGGCAGTCTCTTCAATCTCGCTAATAATAGAACTGCCGTTTTCTTCCATATCCTGTACCAGTTGTTCGGCCGAGTCCCGGCCCAGATCATATGAAATGTTAATGGCAGAGAGAATCGCTTGCTTTGTTGAAAGGACTATTTTAAAGGTTTTTAGCTTCAAAATCCGGATCAGATCATCGAGGGGATGAATGCAGGCCGGATCATTGACGGCAACAACCGTATAGGGGTGCGGCCGGTTTTCGATGATCTCCCGGTTGTCGGCGGCGACAGGCCGGTCGCTGATCAATGGAACCATGATGTATTTTTTCAGAAATTGTATCGGTATTTCCTGTGTAAATTCTATGCTAAAATTGCCCAAGGGAAGCTCGATCCATAAAGGGATGTCATACTGGAGGCTCAATGCTTTTAGAAGCTGGGTTTCGGTAATAATTTTTTGAGCAACGAGTGTTTCTCCGATGCGGCCGCTCCTATCAGCATTCATCCTTTGAGCTTCATTGATATCTTTTTCCGGAACACCGATAGTGTTAATAAGTATTTCTGATAGCTTTGTTTGCATTAAAGCATTACTCTTCGGTATCAAATTTATCCCAATCCCATTTGTACATTTTAATGTTGCCTTCTTTAACCTTATCCATGTCATCCTTCTTGTTTTTGTATATTTCTTCCGCTTCAGCAGGGTTTTCGATGACATGCGGTGTTATAAACACGTAAAGATTGGACTTCTCGCCGGCTTTCGAAACGGAGCTGAACAACATGCCGAACAGGGGGATCTCTCCCAGGCAGGGAGTCTTAAATGTTGTTTTGGTAAAGCTGTCGTCGATCAGCCCGCCGATAACGACCGTGCTTTTATCTTTTATAATCACGGTGGTTTCAATACTGCGTTTTAGGGTAGTCGGACGGAATTCTGTGGTGGATTCGAGCTTGGTTATTTCCTGGGAAATATTGAGCCGCACCAGCCGATCCTTGCTGATTTGAGGTGTAATCTTTAAGGTGATGCCGACATCCTTGTATTCATAAGAGCTAAAAGTTTCATTTGTTGCTGTATCTGCCGATGATCGGGTTTGGAAGGGGATATTTTTGCCGACGATAATTGTGGCTTCTTCATTGTCGGTGGTCAGAATCTGGGGAGTCGAAAGAAAATGTACGTCTTTGTCTTTTTTATACGCCTGTACAACGGCTCCAAGGTTGGGAAAGGTAATACCGCCGATGGTTAAGGACTCGCTGAATATTCCCAGAGAAAAACCTTTGGGAGACGGCAGGGTCGTCAGCGGTGTCGTTAAAATGCTGTCTTCAGGACGATATCCGCCTCCAAAGACCGCATCTTTGCCGTCAAGCCGGGTCTGACCCCCTGCCTGCCATTGGACACCAAGATTGAAATCCTTGCCCACGTTGACTTCCACGATGACACTTTCGATGTAGACCATTGAGCGGGGAATATCCAGCTTCTTAATGATATCTTCCAGAACCTGGTAATCATCCTTGTCTCCTATGATAATCAAGCTGTTGGTGGATTTATCGGCCGTTATTGTGACATTCTGCGAAACCAGCGGGGCTTCTTTTATGCCTTTGGCGGCAGTGCCGGTTTTGGCCGGCAAGGCCTGCAGGACTTTGGCCAGATCTTCGGCCTTGGCATTTTCCAGATAATAGACGCGAATTTTCTCTTTGCCCCGCGGTGTTTCTTTGTCCAGCATTTGCATCAGTTTTTTAATTCGCATGGTTTCGACTTCGCTGGCCAGCACGACGATAACGTTGGTGCGCTCATCGGCCACGAATTTGACAAACGTGTCGGCATCCTGTCCTTTGGGATTGCGTTTAGCCTGGAAAATAGAAGTAAGGATTTTTACAAATTCATTGGCATTGGCATATTCTAAAGGTATAATAGATAGTTCCTGCCCCATTCCGGAGACATCGATGGCATTCAGGATGCGAAGTAAGCGTGTTATATTTGAATAAACATCCGTTATAATCAGCATGTTGGTGGGTGGGTAGGCCAGTATTACGCTGTTTTTGGAAATGAGCGGCGCAAAAAGTCTTTTGATTTCCTCAGGGCTGGCGTATTTTAGAGGTATCAGCTGGGTGACAACTTTGTCTTCCGGTGAATCGGCCTCTTCCTTCAGCCGGGTTTCAATATTTTTCGAACGTGCATCCGGCGATGGAATGATTTTGATGACATCTCCGGCTTTTACGGTGGTAAAATCATGGACTTCCAGGACAGATTCAAAGACCTTGTATGCCTCTTGGACGGAAATTTTGGCAGGCGAAATTATGGTTACCTTCCCTTTTACACGTTGATCGACAACAAAATTCTTGGCGGTCAATTCACTGATGAATTTAATAAAAACATTGATATCAACATTGTTGAAATCTATGGATACGAATCGTTCTGCCTCCTTGGTTTCGCCCGCATTCTGGGCGCTGGCTTTCATTGTCGTGAAAGCTGAGAGCACCAGAAACAAACAGACAAACAAGCATACGACAACTTGATTGTTTAAGAATTTCCCTTTTTTTGAGTCCCGAATACTTCCGGGACGTCTGATAGAAGCACGAAGCGATTGCATAATTTTAAAACGAGTCCTTTGTGGTTGCATAATTTTAACAATAATTCTCCATCAAAAATAAAATCGCGGAGCGAGTGTATTTTTGCAATTATTCGATATTATAGTCAATCGTTTTCAGACTGCCGCGGCGTTTTAATTTTAGATTGACGCTTTCCGCCGTTTGCAAGCTTTTGTAAAATGAAAGAACATCCTCCACGGATTCGATATTTTTGCCATTAACACTTGTGATGATATCTCCGCTTTTCAGTCCCATGTCATGAAAGATGGAATTTGGTTTTATTCCTGTTAAACTGAGGCCGTCCGCTTTTCCGTCGGTGAAATGAGGCCTTACTCTGGCTTGCTGCATTAACTCGTTGACGTTTTTAGCAGCGCTCTCTACTTTGGAACGTTTGACGGTAATATTGCTGGAATCTGTCGTCGCTGATTTGCTTGACAACCGGCCTGTCTCTTTAGTTTGAGCTGCATCAATCTCCAAAATTTCATCTTTGCCGTCGACATGCAGTATAACCTTTTCTCTCAAGATCATTTTCAAGGTGGCATTCTGAATGGTATCCCCGATACGGTAAAGTTGTTCTTCCTTCCCCTGCGAGTTCTGGATAACGGCAAAGGCTTTTTCATTATCGCCCGTAACGGTTCCCAGCAGCTTCAGCTTGAGAGACGTCGGTTGCAGGTTTTCGACAACGACCGTTTCCGGTGGGCGTTCGGCACCGCTTTTGGTGTTGAACAGATTACGCTCAACGATGGGATCGTAATCAGCCAGAGGGCGCAGGGATTCCACCTTCAAGGAAGACGACTCTTTGAAATCAGCTCCGGAAAAATGCGCCTGATCAAGTTGAACGGATCCCAGCTGATAAAACGCTTTGACGCTGAAATATACGGCTGCTGTAATCAGCAAAATATTAATTATGGTATAGTATGGCTTCATTATTCAAAGCTTTCGTACCAACGGTCTCATTGTATAGAAATTTCGGGTTTATCAAGCGTACCGCCAAGCTTGACGCTAAAACCGTTTTTGCCCGATATTTTTTTATTTCCGGCAAGCATGCCGCCTAACGCGGCAAACAGCAACGGCTGTGGTGTAACTGTCCCTGAAATATTCAGAACACTTTTATTTATCGGATTTTTCAAAATAACGGAGCCGGTAAAGCTCCCGTCCATCTGGCTTCCTTTGATGACACATTTTTTTATCTTAAGTTGATGATAATTTAAGGCAACCTCGGCTTCGATCTTGCTAAAGCTGATTGTGTCCAGGTTGAGAAACGGCGCATTTAGACCTATTTCACAGTCTGACAGGGCCAGTTCGGCGCTTAGGTTCCCGCTTGCTTTTTGGTTGAAATTGTATTCGGCTTTTCCCTCCAGCAAACCCGATATCTTAAGGCCGGCAATATCCTGCATGACTGCTATTTTTTCGATCTGAATACCGGAAAACCTTGCACCGGTCATAATCTGACGCGCGGCCCGGTTTTTCGTAATATTGCCCCGGCCTTCCAAAAGGCCTGCATATGCCCTGCCTTTGAAAACAAAATCGATCGCAGGGCTAAAAAAAAGAAGAGAAAAATAACCGGGCACTATCTTTATCTGCTCGGCCTTTAGCAGCAGTGCATCGCGATGATAAAAATTAATCGATTGCAGTCTCAAACCGGGAGGAAATACCGGTGTTACCCGGTCAATTGTAATGTTTAGCTCCGGATGAGTTGCCATCAGATTCGCGGATAAATATTTTTTCGCTGCATCAGAAGGAAACAGATAATAAGCAAAAAAAATTGTTGCGACGATAATATATGCGGCATATAAAAATCCTTTTTGAAAATTACTCATATTTCAGATGTTTCAACCTGTAATACAGCGTCTATAAAGCCCTCTTGTTTGCCGGTTTTTGAAATCGAAAGCCTTTTGACGTTTACCATATTCTTTGATGTTTCGACCATATGCAGATAAACCGTCAGCTGCTGCAGCGTTAAACCTCGAAGCTTCATTTCAACCTGTGAAGTCTTGTAGGGGCTGTTTTTCTGAACAGTGGTCGAAGGTTTCATATAAGTTATATGATCCTTTAATCCGGCCTTGCCTGATAGTTTGTCCAGGAAAGAAAACAGCGTAAAACCCTTTTCCCTGTTTTCAAAATGTACCTTGGATAAAGCCGTCGTTTGAATGATTGCATCGTGTTCGGATTTAAGGTTGATCATGTCTTGAAGTATTTTTGTTTTAACCTCAAGGCTTCTTTTCAGGCGATCCTGCTTGTCGAAAACAGGTAATACGATAAACTGCATGATAATAAACAGGCAGATAATCCCTGAGGCCGCATATAATGAGTGTTTTTCTCGCCGGGTCAGTTGTTTGGTCATTATATTGTCATTATAAATGTACTTTTAGTTTAAAGCGAACACGGTTGTCGGACGTGTCAATGTTGGCCGAAGTTATGGTGATTTTTATAATATATTCAATCTTTTCCATCCGGTTCTTGATGTCATCCACAGCGTTGAAGGTGTCTGTGTCTCCCTCAATCATTACGCTTTCCGATCCGATCACCAGCCTGGCCAGGTTAACATCTGTCTCTTTTGGGATGCGGCTGCTGATATCGTTTAATATATCGATGACGCGTATATTTTTGCCGCTACCCTCCGGCAATGCCGCGGTTGTTTTTAATGCTTGGATTTTGGCCTGCATCTGCTGATATGGATAGCGAATATTTTTAACATCCGGAAATGTTGAGGTAAAGATATCGTTGATTTTGCTATCTAATCGTTCCAGTTTTTTCCCCATAAAATATGAACCGAGAACAACGTTAAAAAATGCCAGCGCCAGCACCAATCCTGCTATAAACCCTGTTTTAAGCAAACTTGCTTTATGCTCGCTCCAGAATTTTTTTACTGCAAAAGGGCCTCTGCGGAAATTTAAACCACTTAGCCTTTCAGCTTCCATTAAAGCAAGCGCCAGGGCATTATCCATTTGGCACGGGTTCCAGGGTTGTCCGGCATGATTCCGGGGCGCAATTTCCGCCGCGTTTGTCAGATTTATCTGCTCTGTGGAGATTTGCAGTGTGCGGGCCAGGTCCTGTTCAACTCCCGGATCATCCAGGCCGCATCCGGTAACAAATAAACCGGCCGGTTGAAAATCCAGACCATAAATTTCTTCCAAGGCAGCGCATGTGTGCCGTATGCCGATGCAGAGTGATGCAGCCGCTGATGAAGAGTTATCAGAATGTATCGGAAAGGAACGTATCAGACAAATCTCCCCGGAGACGACGGCAAAGACGGAACCTTTGCCGTTATCAATATCGAGAAACAGCAAGTCTTCAGGACCTTCAATAAGCCGGGTCAGGCAGAGCGCCGCCGGATAACCGCCGACAGTAACAATTTCGGGTTCGATATTAAGTGATGCCAGGATGCCTAAGTATGATTCCAATTCGGTTTTTTTGATAGCGGCGGCTACAAGTTCGGTATGGTCAGTCTGACCCGGCAATGTCAATTTATGAAAATCGATGATCAATTCATCGACTGCAACCGGCAGCGCCGGTTCAAGCTCATAAGGCAGCATCTGTCTGATCTTATTATTTTTCTTGAAAGGGACCTGCAGATTACGGTAAGATATGCGGTCAGCAGGAAAGGAGGCCGCACAAACCGCACCGGCCACATCTATCTTTTCAATAATTGTTTCGAGGGCCGCGGCTAAACCGCTTTCAAAGTCTTCCGACGCCGATATGGGAACATACAGATGGGCTTCGATCTCAGTTCTTTTGATGCTGCATGCCAGCAGAACCGCCGATACGGCTTCTTCTCTAATATCGAGCCCCAGAATTTTTCGTTTCATGTTTATGACCGTTATAAGTTTTCGGTTTTATCTCAACTTTCGGGATTCATGATTCCGCGAAAAAATAATTTGCTGTCGCTTTGCGAATTTATCAATGTTACTGCCCTTATATTTCATTCTGCCTGCCAGTGCAAGACCCTGCAGCCCCATTTCCCCGTTTCGCCGCTTTTTTCCCTTTTTATCACAGCTGTAATTGCCGTTTTCATCTTGTTTAGTTTGGCAATCGACTCAATTCTAAAAATGTCGCTGGAGGCTGTAATCAGGCCGGGATCGATTTCAACATCACTGAGTCCCGGTACATTCTTATACCAATTCGGCTTTGCAAGGTCATGTATATATACGTCATCAGAAACCTCCTGCCGGTATTCATATATTGCTGCGGCCAGACCTTCTGCGCCGGGCGGCAACAAGGCCTCAAGTACCGGGAGGTCGGCGGTATTGATATTTATTTTGCCGGCATAAGTAAAGGAGCTGCCAGAGGCAGCCGTCATGCCGTGGACGGTTATATATTTTGAGATTCCCGGTGCCTGTTCGCTACCCCCATAGAGCTCTGCGGTAATACCTTTCACAAGCGCCAGTTCGCTGATATGGCGCAGCGGGCCGTTTCTGCAGGCATAGGAAGGGTCAAGATTACGATAATAGTCCGATTCAGCTCCGCTCAATCCCGTAATAGCTTCGTCATCTCCGGTATCCAGCCAATCTTTGAGCGAGTTTATAATAGTCTCCGGTTCGGTCTCTTCCAGGTCCTCGTTGCCGTCCATTAAATTTATTAGAAAACGGTCCCACAGCAACCGTTGGGGCTCATTAAAATCACGGCCTTCAGGGAATTTAAGCAGGCTGTTGACCTGAATCTTGCCCAGCTCGTCGCTGATGGTGATTTTGACGGTCCCCTCTTTTAGGGGCATATCCTGCAAAACAACGCTGATTTTATCCGGATCGGCCCAGTCCTCCTGCAGCGAGTCTGAATCGGAATTGTTTTTATCTAAAACCAGTATCGCTTTGGCGGCATGGATGCCGGCAGATGCCATCTGCAACAAGGTAATACGGTCACGGGTTGAGGCTGCGGAAACAACCGTCGAACGCATCCTGCGGTTCATTTCCAGGGAAGCCACAATCAGGACCGCAGTAACGGCTAATGTCACCAGCAGCGCTATTCCGCGCTCATTGGCAATAAATTTTACAGGCATAGTTCCCTTATATCTTTTACCACGAAGCACACGAATATCACGAAGGAGGGGGACAAAGACCGAGCGCTACGCTTTAGGATCGCTTTGCTTAAGGGGAAAAAGTCTTTTTATCAATACCCCTCAAGGCCGCCAGGCCGCTCCTCAAACGAAGTGCTCCTCAAGCGTAGCACTCCAATGACGAATGGCTTTTGCATGTAATACTCTTAGTGTCTGTGTGGCTATACTATTTCCCTTATTTTAATTTCTCCCTTATGACCGGCAGTGTTATCATGGTTTCAAACAGCAGAGGGACTGAACCGGCCTCCAACTCGAGTTTTATTTTGACAGCTTTAGGGGTTGCATACCCGAAGGTATCGGCATCAGAGTCCCACACTTCGTTCTCGTGGCCTTCCTGATCTAAATATTTTATCGCCAGGGCTTTAACGTTTTCGCAAAGTATCGGGTCGCTATTTTTTTCTTCAAAGGATTGGAAGGGATACAGGCTATCTGAGCGTTTTATGACAAAATTGCTTTCATCTGTGCCTTGAACATAATAAACGATTTCGACTATGCCGCCGGGGTTGCTTTTCCTTAACGGCAAATGTGCCAATGACGCAAATCTTAGCCAGGAAAAGCCGTTGCCCTTGATATCAGTAGTTTCGCCGACAATTCGGAAAGGGTCAGGCGGATCGTCAAAATCCGGAGGCGTGTAACCCGGCGGCAGAGAAACATGGACGGACTGCAGGTCCATAATCATCCGGTTCAGACAGTTTCGGGCCATTTCATAAGAAGTAATATCTTTATTTATGGTATCTGTATTTGAAAATACTATCCGATAAGAAGTAAAGACAGTGGTAATAATGATAGCAAAAATAAAAATTGCAATTAAAATTTCAAGCAGGGTAAAGCCGGGGGCTGGTTGCCGGATAAGGGTTGCGGGTTGCGGGTTGCGGGTTGCGGGAAGCTGGATACTGGGTGCTGGGTGCTGGATGCTGGATACTGGATGCTGGTTGAAACGCAGCGGAAATCCCGCTTGATCGGAGATACAAAATACAGGATGCAGGATACATGATGTCTGTTTCATGACCAAAAGATACAATCCTTAAAATTTGACCTTAATCTTTCGCCACCTGATCCCGTCCCGCTTTCAGCGGGACGGGAGTTCCATAAAATCGCGAAGCGATTTTATTCCGTGTAGAACCTGTATGTTCTTAAATTATAGACAAATCCATCATTCCCCGCAGATAAGGTAATGTCGATTTTTTTTAAATTCTCGGCCGTCTTGCCGAGTGCTTGGGACTCAACATCACCGACGGCAATCTTCCAGTTGTAACCCGGAAATTCATCCCCGAAACTTCCGGAATCATCTTTTAGTTCATCCAAAGGTTTTATTTCAAATTCCGTCATCTTATTTTGCGCCAGCAGGGGTGCGGTTGTATAGAACCTTGCAGCCTGTTGCATGGAAATGGTTTGGGCATGCAGCCTGTATACACTTACAAGCACAATGGCAATTACGGAAATGGACACCATGATTTCCAGCAATGTAAAACCGCAAGCCGCTTGCAAGTTGCGAGTTGCCGGTTCCAGGTTGCAGGTTGATATCTTTTGCATTCTGTCTTCTAACCTTCGAATCCCACGTACTTTTTAAACATCTTTACCTGCTGCAGAAAAGGTTCAATTCGAAAGGAGTATTGCTCGCTGTCGCTGTTTTCAATATGAATAATGGCCATATCAGAATACCCCTTTTCATAGAAATAAATATCAGCGCGACCCGCTTCAATTTTGTCGTTATGGGGATACTCGACTGCCAGCACTCTTATATCATCCGGCAGCAGATAAGCCTTTTGAGACGCATTTTGAAGCTCATCTTCCGTCATAGACATATGGGTCACCCACATACTGTTGGAATCCATGTCGACGTTTAGAACGTAAAGCTTATGTTCACGGACGGCGCTTTCTTTGAGGGCCCGGATTTTAGCCGTAATCCAGCGCGATGTTTTTTTTGTGCTGTCTGTCAAAACCGTATTATGAAAGCGCGGTATGGCAATAAATAGGATTAAACTGATTAAAGAGATGACAACAATAATTTCAATGAGGGTGAAACCGCTGTTTTGTTTAAAATAACCCATAGATTTGTTTGGGAGGTTAATGGACACGAGTTCGTTTCCAATCAGAAAAGAGATGTTTTTTTGTTGAGCAAGGCCGCACAAGGGTTTTTGCCCGAGGCGTACCCTGGGTACGTCGAGGGCTGAAACCCGCGGAGAACGCAGCTCAACGGAAAAACAGCCTTTTCTGATTGGAAACTATTCAATTTCCCAACTATTTATATCCTGATTCTTATCTTCGCCGCTGGGGACACCGTCGGCACCGTATGATACAATATCGAAGTCGCCGTGCATACCGGGTGATATATAGACAAATTCGTTGCCCCAGGGATCGAGGGGAACTTTGCCTTTCTCAAGATATCCGCCTTTGCGCCATTTTCCGGCCTGGTTCCCGGTTTCCGGTTTTTCAATAAGCGCCTGCAGTCCCTGTTCGGTATCCGGGTAATTGCCGTTGTCAAGCATGTATAACTTCAGTGCCGTTTCCAGGCCTTCAATCTGGATCTTGGCTTTAAGCTGTTTGGCCTCCTCGGGCCGTCCGATTATCCGAGGTACCAAAAGCCCGGCAAGAATCCCTAAAATAACAATCACAACCATTATCTCAATCAGAGTAAATCCTGAGCTTTCAGTTAATTTCTTTATAGTTCGAGTATTCATTCTTTCTCCATTTTAAGTTACATTACAAGCTGGTTCATCTCAAATAACGGAAGGCAGATGGAAAGGACGATAAAAAAAACAACGACTCCCATCATCAATATTATTATCGGTCCGATGAGTGAAGCCATGCTCATAATGGTCGTTTCGACTTCACGCTCAAAAACATCGGCGGTTTTATACAGCATGGTCTCCAGCCTGCCACTCTGTTCGCCGACGCTAACCATCTGGATCGAAATATCCGGAAATATCTTACTCTCCGCAAGTGCCGAACCTAGAGATTGGCCTTTGCCGACTTCTTTGGCGGCGTCTTCGATGGCATTGGCGATGAGTTCGTTTCCTACAATATTTTTTACAATTTCAAGTGCGGTCAGCATGGAAACGCCGTTTTCAAGTAAGGAGCCGAGGGTTCGGGCAAAACGAGCCACGGCCAATTTTTTAACCAAAAGACCCGATCCCGGCAATAACAGCATGCTTTTATCAAGCAAGTACCGTCCCTTTGACGTATTTACAATGCTCCGCAGAGCGATCAGCATTGCTGCACCCATTACCAAAATAAGCCACCAGTATTTTTTGAAAAAAGCACTGGTGCTTATCAGAATTACCGTCGGAAGAGGGAGTATCTGATTCATTTCGGCAAAGATTGACGTTATGTTGGGAACTACAAATGTCAACAGCAGGTAGAGAACCAGCGCCCCAACAAAGGTCATCAGAATCGGATAAGCCAGTGCGGACTGGATACTTTGCTTAAGAGCCTGTTGTTTTTCAGTGATGTCCGCCAGCCGTTCCAGCACGATTTCGAGAGTACCTGATGTTTCACCGGCATGCACCATGTTCTCGTATAGCTCGGAAAAAGTTTTTGGAAAAAAAGACAAAGATCGGGCGAAACTGTTTCCTTCTACAACAGAATCTTTGATCTTTGACATTTGCCTTTTAAGCACCTTGGAGCTGGTTTGCTGAATGAGACTATCGATAGCCGAAACCAGTGGGATACCCGCACCGACAAGGGTTGCCAGTTGGCGGGTCATCACGGCAACTTCAGACGGCGTAACACGCTGAAAGTAATGCGTAAATGAATGCGTGCGGGATTCTTTTTTTGTGGGGGAATCATGGACTTCCTTGACAGCGACCGGAAAAGCCTTGAACGCGCGGATCTTTTGGCGGGCAATTACGGGACTTTCGGCGTCAATGATCCCCGAAGTTGTCTTGCCCTTTGCCGTCAGCGCTTTGTATTCATATACCGGCATAATCTTAACACGATATTACGGAAGCTTCCTTATGTACGTTCAATCAGGGTGGAGCAAAATTCAGCACCAGAACTTAGGTAAAAGATATTATTATCTTTTATACTATTTTTCAAGCCATAAAATCGCTTGGTGATTTTATTACCTGCGGCTGCGTAGCTTAAATCGGGTTGTATGCTTGCCTTTAACATCAAGCAATTTTTGCTATACTAATTTCGCAAACAGACGCTAAGCGTTTAGATCTGTCGTCAAAAATAGTGATACCCTGGTTGAGCGAAAGCCGAGGCTGCGCCAGATCCGCGGCGTCTAGGGCGCAGCCGTAGTAAGTTACTTCATCGCCTTAAAATAGATGATCCGGAGCGTTACCAGAAGATCGTTCAAAACTTGAAACTGCGGAGAATGAAAAAGAAGTGATTTTATTTTGAATGCTTTGAAAGCTAGAATCGATGTTGAAATGCCATAAAAAAACCACCGGAAGGTGCCGGTGCAAAAGACAGACTTTGCGTTTGTGAATTTCGTTTCAACCAATCAGGAGCCCATGACTGGGTTTGAAGGTACCGGTATCCCTGAAATGCCGCCATAGCAGTTATGGAGAGTGCAAAGACGTTGGCGGTCGGTTCATTTGAATAGTACTCAACACCTTCAATGTCACCTTGGAAAGTGTTCCCACCGTTTTTGTTTGATCTGCGAATAAACCAATAATCCAAAGAATAGAGGATGGGGTTTAGGATATTCCATGCCATGACCCCCCGCACAAAGCTTGAATTCTTATCTATTTTGTCTTTGTCGCTCTGAAGAATAATCTCCGTTCCCATGGTCTGTGATAGTAAGCCCGATGAATATAAGGCCAAACCTTTTGCATCACTGTCGGGATTTGCCGTAAATCCGATGGGCTGATTATAGTTTCCTAATTCCCAGCTCATTTCTGTATTAGCTGCCTTGGCGGCTACGCCATGAGCGCCCTCGTGTATTAAAACTCCTGTTACAATTCCGGCTGTAAACTTCACAACCGAACCCGCTGTTATGTCCTTAACCGTTTCACCGGCATAGGCCACTTGAAATGTAACGAATGTAACGAAAATGAAAGTAATTAATGTGACAAGATGCTTCATGACTGCCTCCCTTTATGCCTCTGTTACAGCAAGGGGTGTGCCAAAAATGCATCAATGCAAATTTAATGAATAGATACAGAAAATTAAAAATGTCTGGGATAAAATTAAAAAAAAGATGTGTTGTACAGAGGTAATAATCTGCCTGTAGATTACAGGCTGACAGGAAAACATTTCCTACTTTACAGGAGTAAACATTAAACAGGTAAAGAGACTTTTTTTTTGTCTTTTTTGCCCAATTGAGGTATTGCATTTTCAACAACGCTTTACCGATACAACTTTTTAACTCAAAAATGGCAGTACCGGTAAAATAATTGTGATTATCCATGGAGCGGTTTAATGGCGACAACTCTCCAATCTCGGAAATAATTATGCTGGAAATACGTTTTCACGGACGCGGGGGACAAGGTACCGTGGTGGCTTCGATCTTGCTGGCCAAGGCCTTTTTTGACGCCGGCTATTATGTACAGACCTTTCCGTTATTCGGGGTGGAAAGAAGAGGGGCGCCGGTGGAAGCTTATCTGCGGCTGGATAAAAAAAAGATCCTGATTCGCAGCAATATCTATACCCCTGACCATATTATTGTTCAGGACATAAAATTGCTTGGCAGCATTGATGTCACCAGCGGGTTTAAGCCGGGCGGTACGATCTTGATCAACTCTAAGGAGATCCCTGATAATCTTGAACCGTTTTCCGGCTTTCGGCTGGCGGTTGTGGATGCCGCCGGCATTGCCGTTGATAACCGCCTGGGCACCCGCACCCAGCCTATTATCAACACCGCCATGATCGGCGCTTTTGCCCGGGTTATTGAAATGCCGCCTTTGGATTCAATTGCGGCGGCAATCGAAAAAGAGATTGCCGTCAAAACGGACCGCAATATCCGGGCGGCGCGTCAGGCTTATGAACAGGTAAAGATGATTGATGATTGGCGATTGAGGGAATAAGGGTTGCGTGTTACGAGCTGCGCGTTGTGAGTTAAGACCTTTTGAGTATTTAACTCGCAACGAGTAACGAGTAACAAGTGATCAGTTGTTGGTTGTCATTTGTCAGTTGTCGGTTATTAGTAACTGCAACCCGTAACCTGCAACCCGTAACCCGTAACTCGCAACTCGTAACCTGCAACCCGTAAC
>JAQBHK010000437.1:0-8397 GCA_032127815.1 Desulfobacterales bacterium | reverse complement strand
ATCTCCACCATGTCTATAATCGTTACGGAACAAAAGAGAAAGAGAGAGCCGCCAAAATTAAGGAATTAAATCGTTTCGCCGGCCTGCTCACTCCCATGGTCAAATATTATGCTTCTGAAATGTGTAATAAAGTAACCTATGACGCCATTCAGATTTTTGCCGGGGCCGGATTCATGCGGGACTATGAGGTTGAACGCCTTTATCGGGACGCCCGCATAACTACCATATACGAGGGTACATCACAACTTCAAGTTGTCGCCGCCGTCGGCGGCATTAATTCGGGAATGTTTTTCAAATTGCTGGAAACAAAGCTTGGTCAAAACTTCCCGGAAGCTTTCAATCCTCTGGTCGAGAAAATAAGAGAATGTGAAAAATTATTACAACAGGCGGTAAGCAGCGTCAAAGCCAAGAATGACCATCTGTATTCAGAATATCATGCCAGGGCCTTGGTTGATATGGCCACTGAAACCCTCATATCGGTTTTACTGCTGCAAAACTCCATAAAATCCGATCACAAGTTTGATGTTGCCAAAAAATTTATCGCAGACACTTATATCAGAGTCAAAATGCTGGCCGACAAGACAATCAACGGCGATGATTTGGCAATTTATGAGTGTCGGCGGATAATTGATTCCCCAATATAAAATCGCTAAAGCGATTTTATATGAAGCGGCTCTGCCGCGCTGAAGCCCTTCTTCCCCGATTTCTGTGCGCCTGATGAGCGGGATTTAATCTTATTTAGTCCTGAAAAACCTGGTCCTCTGAGCCAAGCCTGCCCCGCCTTGCGGGGGTCATAGATATCTGGCTTTGCCTTAGATTTTTGTGTCTAAAATCACAAATTCCAAGCAACAAATCACAAATAAATTACAAATTTCAATATTCAATGACCAAAACCTTCCAGGGTGAGACATTGTTTGGATTTTCGAATTTCGGTCATTGTTATTTGGTTTGATATTTGTTATTTGGGATTTAATTTACTCCATTTGAGATAGGTGCAACCCCTATGGGGTGAAACCACAGCCTTGTAATCTGGGCCAGGATTCTTAACAATGGCTGCAACAGAAAGCACTCAAATAAAAATCGGTACGCATAAGGTTGGTATAGTCGGTTTGCAAAGCGCTGTTGAAGAGCTGGCCCCGGGCTTTGCGCACGAGTCTGACGACACGGTTGCCGCCGAGCTTTTAAAGCGGCTTTCCGAACAAAACTATATTCCCGCTAAAGTGCGCGAGAGCTACGGCCGTGCCTTTGTCAGAGAGTTTAGAAAAATCCTTGGTCAGCCCTATCAAAAAGATTCTCATAAGATACTTGAGATTAAAGTGCTGGGACCGGGCTGTGCCCAGTGTGACCGTCTTGAAAAGGATGTTATGGATGTTCTGAGCGAGATGAACCAAGCGGCCGATTTGGAACACGTCAGGGATATCAAAGAAATTGCAAAGTACGGAGTGCTGGGTATGCCGGCCCTGATCATCAACGACCGCATCATGGGCTGGGGCACACCACCTTCTAAAAGTAAGATAAAAGAATGGCTGGAGGAAGCGTTGTCAGGGGTCGGGGGTCAGTAGTCATCAATAATTAATTATTAACAATTAATTGTTTTTTCCTGCGTTTTGGGTAGTCTGAACACTTGCACTTATAATTGATAAATCAGAATTTTCAATAGAGCGATTAATAAACAAGTAGAGGAGGACCAATGGCGGTCAATACTGCGTTTGACAACGAAAAATATCTACAGGAGCAAAAATCTGAAATCCTTAAACGGATGAAAAAGTTTGACAATAAGCTCTATCTTGAATTCGGCGGTAAGCTTTTATACGACTACCATGCTTCCCGGGTCTTGCCGGGTTACGATCCCAATATAAAAATGAGACTCCTTCAGACCTTAAAAGAAAAAGCCGATATTTTACTCTGTATTTATGCCGGCGATATTGAAAGGAAAAAAATGAGGGCCGATTTCGGCATTACCTATGATTCCGATGCCCTCAAACTCATCGACGATATAAGAGGATGGGGGATCGATGTGCTGGGAGTGGTGATTACCCGCTTTGAGAATCAGCCGTCGGCCATCCAGTTTAAAAACAAATTGGAACGCAGAGAAATAAAGGTCTATACTCATCAATATACCAAAGGATATCCAACTGATATCGACCTGATTGTCAGCGATGAGGGTTATGGCGCCAATGAATATATTGAAACGGAAAAACCCCTGGTAATCGTTACCGGTCCCGGTCCGGGGAGCGGGAAATTGGCAACGTCCCTTTCCCAGGTGTACCATGACTATAAACGGGGCATTAATGCAGGATATGCTAAATTCGAGACCTTTCCCATTTGGAGTTTACCCCTCAAACATCCTGTCAATGTGGCCTATGAAGCCGCAACCGCGGATCTTAGGGATTTTAATCTGATAGATCCTTTTCATCTGGAGGCCTACAACCAGAAGACGGTCAACTACAACCGTGACGTGGAGGTATTCCCTGTTCTTAAAAGAATATTGAAAAAGATCATGGGCGGGGAATTATTTTATAAATCACCTACGGACATGGGTGTTAATAGGGCCGGTTTTGCAATAACCGACGATGAAATGACCCGGGAATCAGCCAAGCAGGAGTTGATCAGGCGGTATTTTCGATATCGGTGTGAATATGTAATGGGCTTAACGGACAAGGGGACGGTACAAAGAGCAGAACTTCTTATTAAAGATTTCAATCTTGATCTGCAATATCGCAGTGTGGTTGAGCCCGCGCGCAGGGCGTCCATAGAAGCACAAGAGAGCGATAAAGGGAGTGAAGGTGTTTTTTGCGGCGCGGCCATTGCCCTCCAGAACGGCACAATAGTGACAGGCAACAACTCGCCTCAGCTTCACGCGGCTTCAAGTCTTGTTTTACATGCAATTAAGCATTTGGCGGAAATTCCGAAAAAGATTAAATTGCTCCCGCCCAATATTATCGAAGCGGTTAGAAACCTTAAAACCGAGGTGCTGAATGAAAAGACTCTAAGCTTGGACCTGGTGGAAACCCTGATTGCCCTCAGTATCAGCACAACGATCAATCCTGCCGCCCAGTTAGCCATGGAAAAATTAGAGGAACTGCGTGGATGTGAAGTTCACATGACCCACATTCCCACACCGGGCGACGAAGCCGGCCTGAGGCGCCTGGGAGTGAACCTTACGAGCGACCCTAATTTTTCTACCAAAGATCTTTTTATTTCCTAACAGAGATTTTTTCCGAATTTTAGGTTTCACTTAAAGTCGGGCAACCTGCTCTTAAGATACCAGCCTTTATCTGCGGTGTCATATTCCCATAGCTGATCGTGAAGAATGGTTTTTTCGACCATATTATCTGCCTTGTAATAATTAATCTCAACGATCTGGCGGACTTTTAATTTGTTATCCATTGGAATGATCTGCTTTATCTCATAAGAAGTCACCTTTACATTTTTAAGTTTTTTGAAATCAGGCGGGTTGCTTTCTGTCAGGGCGTCCTTTCTGAATTGGTTGGCGGCTTCGAAATCCGACCAGCGCATAGAATCCTTGAATGACGCCGCCATCCGGTCAAACATATTCATTTGATTTGTTTTCGATAAATTTGCGCATCCAGCGACCAGCATAATCAACAGAAAAATTTTGAGCATTAATTTGTTCATATTGAACCTCTCGGGTTATTTTTATTTAGTCCTGAAAAACCTGGACCTATGGGTCAGGATTCTTTTCAAGTACAACTTAACCGAAACCACTCCGTCATGTCAAACTTTAGGAATTAAGGGGAAAATATCGACGCAAACCGGCCCTATATATCCTTCTTTAATCAATCGCTTGACAACACTGCCAAGCAAGTTATGATCATAAAAATGGAATCAACGGTTAAAGAAAAAGCGTGAAGCGCTTAACCCTGAACCTTCGAACCCTGAACCGTAGAACCTGGACCGACCTGATGTCTAATTTATGTGCAATTTCACGCTATATAAAGGACTACGGTCATTTATATAAGGTAAATAACGAGGGCTGAACTTATGAAGACGCCAAAAATTCCGGAAGAAGATATACTGTTTGAAAGGATTTATCACTATCGCAGCAACGTTCAGCATCTTGAAAGAGAGTACCTTGATCTTCGGGTTTGCCTGCGAGACGCCGAAGCTGATCTGCGGTCGGACTCACAGAACCAAGAGCTGGTGTCACGGGTAGACTATTTGAAAAACAGGGTGCAAGAACTGGAAAGCAGATATAGCTGGATTGCCACGGGCAGACCATCGGAGATTCCGTTCTGGATTAATTCAACGGCATGACTTCAAATTTTGGATAAAAGATGAACCTTGACCATCCACCTCCGCTGAGAGTTGCCTCGTTTGTCTGGGGCCTGGGCGCTCTTTTTTATTTGATGGGTTTTTTCCAGCGCGTGGCACCAGCCGTAATGACGGAAGAACTGATGAGGGATTTCAATATCAGTGCGGCCGCACTGGGCAACCTGTCAGCCTTTTATTTTTATAGTTACGTGGCCATGCAAATTCCCACAGGAATTTTAGCTGACACCTGGGGTCCGCGCCGGTTGCTAACTGTCGGATCGCTGGTTGCCGGAATCGGCACGCTGCTGTTTGCCCTGGCTCCCCAGATCATCTGGGCCAATATGGGCCGGTTTTTAATCGGCGGCTCTGTTGCGGTTGCCTTCGTCGGGTTACTGAAGGTGTCAAACAATTGGTTTCCACCACGCTATTATGCCATGGTATCAGGGGTGGCACTCTTTTTTGGCGTTGTCGGCGCTGTTTTTGCAGGAACCCCTCTACGGTTGCTGATGAATCACTATGCCTGGCGCAGCGTAATTCTGCTTTCGGCCTTATTAACTTTTGTTATCGGTGCCGGCATTTGGTTCTTTGTTAGGGATTATCCGCACGAAAAGGGCTATGCTGATCTGGGCAACCCCGCAACAACGGCTGATAAAAATGCGCGTCAAAGTGTCATGCAGGGCGTCATTGAGGTATTAACCTATCCGAATACATGGCTTATGTGTGTCATACCGGGTGGACTTGTCGGCTGTGTGCTGACATTTTCCGGCCTTTGGGGAGTTCCTTTCCTTACAACCCATCACGGATTGTCGCCGCCCCTGGCGGCGGCTATGACCTCCACCCTGCTGGTGGCGTGGGCGGCCGGCGGACCGATTTTCGGTTGGTTTTCAGATCTTTTAGGATATCGCAAACCGCTTTATCTAATCGGAAGCGCCGTATCTGCTGCCGGATGGAGCGCGATTGTCTTTATTGAACACATTTCAGTTTATGGACTGGTTGGCGTGCTTTTGCTGACCGGTTTTAGCTCCGGCTGCATCATCATCAGCTTTGCGTTTGCTAAAGAATCGGTTCCGGCCCATCTATCGGGAACGGTTTCCGGTGTCGTCAACATGGGAGTCATGATGGGGCCTATGTTGCTACAACCCGCCGTCGGCTGGATTCTGGATCTAAAATGGCAAGGAGAAGTTATAAGAGGTATCAAACTTTACACTCTGGATGCCTACCAGGCCGGCTTTTCCCTGATGGTTGCCTGGGCCGTGCTATCATTTGTATTACTTTTTTTTACTCGCGAAACCTGTTGCCGGCAGATAGTCTAAAAAATTATGCTTTTTCCCGGCCGCAAAGCAGGCGGGTCAATCCCGGGTTAACTGGCGATATTTGATCCTGTGAGGGCGGTCGGCCGCATCGCCCAGCCGCTTTTTGCGGTCAGCCTCATAGTCCGAATAATTCCCCTGGAACCATACCGTACGGCTGTCGCCTTCAAACGCCAGGATATGCGTGGCGATGCGGTCGAGGAACCAGCGGTCGTGGCTGATCACCACCGCGCATCCGGCGAAATTTTCCAGAGCCTCCTCTAAGGCTCTCAGGGTGTTTACGTCGAGATCATTGGTCGGCTCGTCCAGCAGAATGACATTGGCACCTTGCTTGAGCATGCAGGCCAGGTGTACGCGGTTGCGTTCGCCCCCCGAGAGCATGTCGACTTTTTTTTGCTGGTCGGCACCGGAAAAATTGAAGCGGGCCACGTATGCACGGGATTTGACCGATATGCCGCCAAGTTGGATCAAATCTTCATGGTTTGAAATCACTTCCCAAATCGTTTTTTGCGGATCAAGACTCTCCCGGTTCTGATCCACGTAAGCCAGGCGGACAGTTGGGCCGATACGGATACTGCCGGAATCCGGTCTCTCCTGGTCGGTTATCATTTTAAACAGGGTCGATTTTCCGGCTCCGTTGGGGCCCACCACGCCGACGATGCCGCCCGGCGGCAGAAAGAATGACATGTTCTCGACCAGCAGCCGGTCGCCGTAGCCCTTGGATACATTTTCAGCTTCAACAACCAGCTTGCCCAGGCGCGGCCCCGGCGGCATATAGATTTCAAGCTCTTGTGCTATTTTTGTGCTTTCCCGGGAAAGCAGCTGGTCGTATGCGCTGATGCGGGCTTTGGACTTAGTCTGCCGGGCCTTGGGGGACATTTTGATCCATTCCAGCTCCCGCTGAAGCGTTTTTTGGCGATGGCTTTCAGCCTTTTCTTCGTGTCGCAGGCGCTCGTGCTTCTGTTCGAGCCAGGAAGAGTAATTGCCCTTCCAGGGAATGCCGTGGCCCCGATCAAGTTCCAGAATCCAGCCGGCGACGTTATCGAGAAAATAGCGATCATGGGTAACCGCGATAACGGTCCCCTGGTATTGATGAAGGTGATGCTCCAGCCAGGCTACGGTTTCGGCATCCAGATGGTTGGTGGGCTCGTCCAAAAGCAGAATGTCCGGCTTTTGCAGCAAAAGCCGGCAAAGGGCCACCCGGCGTTTTTCGCCGCCGGAAAGAACCTTCACAGGCATGGTACCTTCCGGACAGCGCAGGGCCTCCATGGCCATCTCCAGTCGGGAGTCCAGGTCCCACGCATCGGCAGCATCCAGTTTCTCCTGAATTGTTCCCTGGCGCTCGATCAGCCGGTCCATCTGTTCGTCGGACATGGGTTCGGCGAACTGTTCGTTGATCTGGTTGAATTCATTCATAATGTCAATGGTGGCCTGCACCGCTTCTTCAACGGTTTCCCTGACCGTTTTGGAGTCGTCCAGAGCAGGTTCCTGCTCCAGAAAACCGACGGTGTATCCCGGGGTTAGACTTAAATGGCCGTTAAATTCCGTGTCCACACCCGCCATAATGCGCAAAAGAGAGCTCTTGCCCGAGCCGTTCAGCCCCAGAACACCAATTTTGGCGCCGTAAAAATATGACAGCGATATGTCCTTAATGACCGGTTTTTTATCGTAATACTTGCTCACCTGGTTCATCGAGCAGATGATTTTGTTTGGTTGATTACTCATTGAAGGTCCTTTGCGGGTTACGGGTTACGGGTTGCGAGTTACGAGTTTCAAGTATCGAGTTTCAAGCATCAAGTTTCAAGCATCAAGTTTCAAATTTCAAGTTTCAAGTATCGAGTTTCAAGTTTCAATTTGAGGGTTACTGATCCCTGCATACCGCTCATGGCCAACTGGTTTTCAAGGCAATTGCGCTTTAATCTCTTTGTATTCTTTTACGGTGTTTTCCATTATCTGTTGAATTGACAATACCTTATCTATGAGGCCGACTCCATGGCCTGCCGAGTAGACCGTTTTATAAGAGACCTTGGAATCCACACCGCCCAACAGAGAACGGGCGGCGCGACTGAGGGCAATAAAACGTTTAATTTTTTGGTTTTTTGTGAGTATTTCTTCAATCAACCCCTTCTTCAGGCCGATAGCCTCCAGTTCCTTGGTTCGGATAAAATTGCCGGGGAATCCGTCCACTTTGTCGGTATTGACGATATCTTCACTCGCTGCGCGCATAATGGCATCTTTATAGTTTTCGGAAACTTCCGCTTCCAGCGAAGCAATAAAACGTGTTCCTATATAGACGGCAGAAGCTCCCAGTGCAAACGCAGCGGCCATTCCGGCACCGTCTGCAATGCTTCCGGCGGCAATGACCGGTAATTTAATCCTGCGCACCAGGTTGGGGATCAGGGCAAAAGGCGAAATATCTCCGGCATGACCACCGGCACCAAATCCCACCGCAATGAGCCCGTCAGCTCCCAGATCAGCGACCTTCTTGGCATGCTCAAAGCCCACTACATCACAATAAACCCTGGTTCCCACTTGATGCGATTGCCGAATCATCTCTTTTGGATTTCCCAAAGAGGTGATGATCAAGGGAACCTGCTGGTCGAGGGCATGATCAATATGTTGATGCTGATATTTGTTGGACTTATGAACAATAATATTGATTCCAAAAGGCTTTGCCGTCAGAGTTTTTATATCTTTAATGGCCTGACAATATTTTTCCATTGGACGGAAATTCAGTGCCGGAAAGGTTCCCACTCCTCCGGCCTCACTGGCGCTAACCACCATTTTAACCGAACTCACCAGAAACATGGGG